>JANWZG010000279.1 GCA_025054735.1 Cyanobacteriota bacterium
CAAATAGTTTAACAATTCTAAAGTCAACACTTTAAAGTCAGAAAGGGCACCGACGACTTTCCGCGTTTCGTCTCGGTGCCCTGACTGGTTCGCTCCTCACACCACCTACAATATACCTGAAGAGCTAGATTTTGTCACTACCTTTCTAACAAAGTTCTCGAAAAAACTGACTACCAGGCGAAATGCCCTAGCGCACTGTATTAGCCAAGTGCTCAACAGGTATCGGCTTCATCAAATAGAGACGGACAAACTGCACAACGTTAGACAGATACAGCGGGAGCTTTCGCAGGGCTTTAATCACCTTCGGTTGATTAGACTCTGCGATCGCCGTCAACTTGGCATTGTTGTCCACACAGATTTCTAACAAGCGATAGAAGTCTGGATGTCCCACGTTCAAAATCACAGGGAATACCCGTGCTGCGGTTTCATTGGTCTTCTCAATTACATACTTGTCATACTCGCGGGCATCTAGGCCGATCGCCCGATAAAACCCTGCCCGCTGCACATCATTTAGATACATTGTGGCAAACACCGACAACAAGAAGAATCGACTCCACAATTTTGCCTCTAGACCGGTCAAGATCTTGGGTTGAGCACGCATTAGGGCATCAAAAAAGTCACCATGACGGTTCTCATCCTGACACCAGTTCTCAAAAAAGCGGAAGATGGGATAGATCCGATTCTCTGGGTGTGATTCTAGATGACGATAGATAGTAATGTAGCGCCAATAACCAATCTTTTCCGAAAGGTAGGTAGCATAAAAAATAAATTTGGGCTGAAAGTAGGTATAGCTGCGGCTCTTAGTGAGGAAACCCAAGTCTAAACATAAGTTGAAGTCAGACATGGCTTTGTTAAGGAAACCTGCATGTCGAGCTTCGTCACGAGACATCAACCCAAAGCACTCTGCCAATACGGGATTTTTGCCTTTGAGCTTGCGTGATAGTTCCTTGTAGAGAAGAAAGCCAGAAAACTCAGCCGTACAGGAGCGCTCTAAGAATTCCACAAACAGGCGACGAGTTTCGCCATCAATATGCTCCCAAGACTGCTCAAACTCGCTATCACGAACAAAGTGGTTACGATTATAGTCTTGCCGAAATTCCTCCAAAATGGCCTTCAGCTCATCTTCGTTGGCAGTTATATCCATTGCTGCCATTGCATCGAAGTCTGTAGTGTAGAATCGAGGAGTTAAAATTGTCTCCTTAGCAGGCACTTTGACACCTGGCTTTATCTCTTCAAAGTTGGGCTTCTCAACGGTGTTGACCATAACGCCTTAGGGGTAAACCTTTTTATTACGTTCCCCAGTTTATCAGGGTGATGAGTATAAACACCCCAGATTTCGTTAAGAATGGTTGCAACCAAAGGGCCTTATTCCGGTAAATCAAGGGCATGCGCCTTAAGGTCTTCTAAAGTTACATATTCCAGGGTGGAAGCATGGGTAGCAGCTAACACAACAGGCGGGGCCATGCCAGCATCTAGTGCCTCTTTCCAGCGAGAAGCACATAAACACCAACGATCGCCTGGTTTTAGCCCAGGAAAGGCATAGGCAGGTACAGGGGTAATCAAGTCGTTGCCCCTAGCCTTGCTAAACGCTAAAAATGCTTCTGTAACTTGGGCACAAACCGTATGCGCTCCAATGTCACCTGCTCCTGTATTGCACATGCCGTCACGATAAAAACCCGTCATGGGCGACGTACAACAGACTTGCAGTGGTTTACCTAGCACATTACTAGCAGTTGACATAAAACGGCAATCCTTATTTATGCATGGCATAGCTAACTATGTAGATTACCGACAGATAGGGGTCATCGACAAGAGGTGTGATTAACCCAAATGTTGTGTATTCGATGCATGGATCACTGATTCGGTGAATACTGGTTAGCGAATGCTGATTGATGACCGTAGTAGTAGTTACTGGCACCGATGGTTTGACCTAGGTTGCACTGTGGCAGCCGTTGCATCTAGCGGATGAATCTGTGGCATTGCTTGTAGATGGACAGTTGTATAAAAAACAGTGCCAATCAAGGCAACTATAGCTGCGATCGCTACCCCTGTAGAGAGGCGGGCTTGGGTGCGGAGTCGCTCTATTTCTGCTGCCGTATCTGCACGCTGTGCTTCTGTCGAGCTATCTGTAGCTATGTCCCCCGCCTCAGATGACTTTTTGTCGTCTGGATCAGAAAAAACAACTAATGAATGCAGCCAATTCGTGATCAACCTGGGACTATTCTCCACAACCCACATTAATGCCACCTGACGACATAATGGCTTAGACATGCGCGCTAGGCTCTTGGTCAAAGGTTGTAGATAACGAGGTCGAATTTTCTGGTTAATAAGGTTGACGTATCCGATGTCATAAAGACAGTCAATCACTAGGGTTGCTGTCACTTTCTCACGTCGAAATAGCTGGTCAAGCACTAGCAAAACATCTTGCAGTCGCTCCTGCTCAATTTGCTGTTCTTTGAGCCGTTGTATATCGTGGGGAGAAAGTTTAGACAAAGGCTGAGGAGTCATAGTTTACACGCAGCTAGTCATTATCCCATGTGTACAGCAGAAGCCCAAATGCGTCAATGCTCTGGTTATGAGTCTACGATTGCAAGCACAGCTTTGGGTAACAGCTCTCGCTTAAACCACACGATCGGCACTGTTACATCCTTCACATCTACCCCGGCTTTTTCTAAGTTGAGGCGCTCAGAAATTGCCAGGATCAGATTTGTACAACTGGCCTTGCGAACTTGTGCAAACTTCTTTTGCAGGTAGTCTGGTCGCCAATAACCTACAATTTCCAACAACCAAGTGCGTCCATCAGGATGAACCAGCCGAAAATCTGGGATCACAACACTTCCTGGAACGGGCAACAACTCTACCTCGCGCTCCAGCTTCCAATCAGTATTGACCGCTGTCCAGCGATTAGCAAAACTTCGTTCAAGCATACTATCGTAAGGCTTTCCAGGTGGGTAGTGGCTCACCAAACCACAGTCATGCTGAAGTTGAAACTGACGCTGGCGCGCATCTCCTGTGAACGAGTCTCGTTGATATAGTACGGCTTCCAACTCCCAGTTAGTCACATGCAGCAACGCAGGCAGCATCATAGCTAGCTTTAACCCATACCGCGTGCTCATACCAAACAGGCTAGCTGCCCCATCCACGGTAATTGTAAAGCCGTGGTCTGCATCACCTTCCACATAGGCCATCAGTTGATAGAGCTTGAGGTAGCGAAACAGAAGTTTATATTCACCTGGGTCGTTGCGATGTACATGCAAAACAAGGTAAGCAGCTTGATACAACACACCCTGCACCTGAGATAGATTGTAGCGATGGATCAGAGCTTCTGGAGTTGGCTCCTCAAATCGAGTCAGAATCTGATTCTCCTTCAGGTCTGCATATAAACCAGCTTGAATTTCTGACCGTTGCACCTCACGATTTAATTCTTGGCTCAAGGAATCTGCAAGCTGAGTGAGAATTTGCTCCGTAGCACGAGGGCTAGGTACAGAAGCTGCTGACAATGTAAACACCCGCTGACGTAACTGTTGCGGTTCTAGTGGACTCAGGGTTTCAAACGTGCAAAAACTCACCTTCAACAGATGGGCAAGTCCTCGCCAGATGCGATAGTCTACACTGTCACCTTCCAGTTGGTTTAACTGACGGTCAAGATCACCTTGGCGCTGGTTCACTCGCGATCGCACCAGAGCAATTAACTCGCTAGCCATTGCCAGCGACCTGTTGTCTAACGGTAATTGCTTGGGAACTACTGTGTTTCCTTCAGTACGTAGAATCAGCAGGTCACTGGGCAACATAACATGGCAGTTCAAACTCAGAAAGACTAGCGCGAGACCCAGATCATCATGACATCTATCTCAAGACGAATTTGAGACCAGACAGTCTCCATCATGGTCAAGACTTGCGAATGTCCTTAGCCATATTGCGGAACAAATCCATACTGGAGTCTAGGCGACGCCGATCAGCAGCTTCCCCAATAGCCGTTGGGGATATCTGGACATTCGGTTGATTTGCAGGAGTACCCTTCTTAGCGGCAGCTTCTGCTTCATATTTCGACAATTGCACACTGTCCATAGCTGAGACTCGCTTGATCACTTCTTTTTCCTCAGGACTACTCGCTGTTTTGGGAAATGTCCGCCTAATAGTCTGGGCTGTCCGCATATAATCAAGATTGCCTAAACTTTTAGCACTGTCTGCGTCTAAAAAGTAGGCACCAGAAGTCGATTGAGGCTTTACTCGTTGAGTAGAAGCATTACCATCAGCACGCTTTGAACCAAATAGCCGTTTCACAAATCCAGTCATACTACTCTCCTAAGCATTAGTCGCCCATAGGTTACAGATCAGTAACTATTATGATAAGAAATGTGAACGAATGAAACAAAGCTATAGTGGGATTAGTTGACTGCAAACAGGTTGGATACACTAGGACTGGAATTATGGCGAGATTTATTCCTAATAGACTTAATCCCGATAGAGGAGGCAAACTCTTGAAACTCAAAAGTAGTACTCAGAAACGCTCATCGTTTGACACGATGCATCTGATGCGACGAGCAGAAGAGTTGATTAACGCCTCGTCAAATCGTTACCGGGTTACGGTGCAGGTTGCTAACCGGGCGAAGCGTCGTCGGTTTGAAGAATTTGATAATCTTGATGACCCTAGGATGAAACCTGTGATTCGAGCCATTATGGAAATGTCTGATGAGTTAACTCAGATAGAAATTATTGGCGATTGATGGCTCAACACAGGCGCACAAACTGGTGGTTTGTTTGGACAGTGGCTGTGATGATGGTCGTCATTACCCACTTCGCTAGTAGTCGTAACGTCATTGCTCAATCTGGTGTTGCACAGCCTAGCCCTGTTAATGTTCAGCCGCTGTTAATTCAGAATGTGTGGCGAGAAGTGTATCGGCAACTACCTGACCTTCCTCTCGAAAACCAGTATGTGAGTCGAGACACTGGACAAGTCGCTACTGATAACACCCTTGTCCGGCGGATGATTCAATACCATGTTTTCCAGAAAGGTCGGCCTCCTGGGTTGCGGCTAGACTGGAAGTTAACCCTAGCAGACTATCTAGGAGTCAATGAATATATGGATCCAGACGATTATGTGGCAGGAGCTAGGTTAACTCCCAGTCCTCTAATAGGAGATCAAGCGGCTATAAAGCGGTTAAGTCGCGTTCAACGTGAAGAATTGGTACAAACCTTGGTAGCTTTGCTGAAAATTGCCCGATGAACGATCGTCTGTTGCAAACAGGTGCGGGTTGGCGAATTGGTTGGGATCCATCTGCTCCAGTCTTCACAGGGTTGATCGGTGGAGATCACTGGGCGATTGAACTTACGGATGCTGAGCTGCATGATTTTTGCCGTCTGTGTA
>JANWZG010000280.1 GCA_025054735.1 Cyanobacteriota bacterium
GGTCAGTTGCCCATTGCATCCATCTCCTGCAAAAACTATTCAGGATTAACTGGAAAATAAAACTCCACCCCTTGATCTAACAGATGCTGATTGTTGGCGAGGATCTCTTGCTTAAAGTTCCAGGCTAGAACGTAGTAGATATCAGGTGGTGTAGTGAGTTCACTCTCTAGTACGATCGGAATATGCATCCCTGGTGAATATAACCCACGGCGTAGTTGATTCTTTTCTACCAAGTAATCTAAGTACTGTGTGCCAATACCAAAGTAGTTGAGTAGGGTGTTGCCTTTAACGGGGGCACCGAAGCCAAAGATGCGCTTTCCGTAATGCTTTGCTCGCTCTAGATAGGCCAAATTCTGCACTTTCATTTGCTCAATTTGACGGGCAAAGGCTAGATACGTTTCTAGTTCGTTGCTCTTGGCCTCAATTTCTGCTTGCCGCATGGCCTGTAGACGCTTACTGGGTTCCTGTTGACCCTGATGGGTGACAAAGCCGATAATGGAGCCACCATGAATGGGAGCAAGGTAGGCATCAAACATGGAGAGGCCATGGCGGTTTAGTAGGATTTCGATCGTCTTTAAGGTGTAGTACAACAGATGTTCGTGATAAATCTGGTCAAAGGCCAAATTCTCTACGATACGTTTCATGTAGAGAAACTGCACCACGAACACACCATCCTGGCGTAAGGCTTCTCGGATTCCTTCAGCAACAGAATGTAATTCCTCTAGGTGAAAAAATACTCCTGCTGCATTAATGACATGGAATTGACGACCCAACCGCTGCACCAACGACTGATTGAAAAATTCATTAATGGTTGGAATACCAGCCTCATTGGCAATTCTGGCAGTTGTCTTAGAAGACTCTACGCCCAACACCTCGTAGCCTAATGCCTGAAAGTGCTTCAGTTGGGTGCCATCATTGGATCCAATATCCAGCACTGACTTTGGGAACACCCCAGCAAAAAATCGTTGATCTACCTCCTCTGCTACTCGCCGGAAATGTTCACTCAAGGAGCGCGTCACTCCAGAGAGATAGGTATGGTCGCCGAACATGATTTCTTTTTTGACCGTATAGTCTAGCTGTACAGTGCTACATCTATGACAATAGAGCACTCGCAAGGGGTAATAAGGTTCCTTACCCACTTCATCGGGTAACAAGAAGTGATTGCACCAAGGTTGGAAACCGAGGTCAATGGCAATTTCTAAATCTTGGCTGTCACAAACTCGGCAGTACAAGTTCCTTCTACTACTATGCTAAGGGTGATGATGCTACAAACAATGATGCCAAGGGTGATGGTACTGTGGCATGATTACTGAGGTAATTCTCGGAGAGCAATCCTCTTTAGGGCAACAGGATTACAACCCAATAGCCTATCACAGAAGGTTCCATGAGTCCGATGACCGATCTATCTTCTACGTCCAAACGGTGTCTAGTTACTGGAGCTGCTGGGTTTATTGGCAGCCATCTTTGCGATCGCCTACTGGCTCTGGGCCACCAAGTTACTGGCATTGACAGTCTGAGTACTGGACGGCTGACCAATCTTCAGCAAGCCCAAACGTCCCCCAATTTCCAGTTTGTTGAGCAGGACACAGCTACAATTCAACCCAACCAGCTTGAAGGCATTGATTGGGTTTTTCACTTATCCGGCCTAGCCGATTTAGTTCCCTCAATTCAGGATCCGGGAAAGTATTACCATGCCAATACCCACAGCACCTATGCCCTGCTAGAAGCCTGTCGGCAGGTAATGCCCCAACGGTTTATTTACACGGCCTCCTCCACTTGCTACGGTATTCCTGACCAGTACCCTACGCCAGAATCCTATCCTTGTAATCCAGAGCATCCCTATGCTTTAACTAAATACTTGGGTGAACAGTTGGTGATGCACTGGGCCAAGGTATATAAGCTGCCTGCATTGTCCCTAAGGTTATTCAACGTCTTTGGCCCTCGCTCTCGTACCACGGGGGCCTATGGGGCAGTGTTTGGGGTTTTTCTCGCCCAAAAACTTGCAGGTAAGCCGTTTACTGTGGTAGGGGATGGCAAGCAGACTCGCGATTTTACCTTTGTTAGCGATGTGGTGGAGGCCTTTATTAAGGCGGCTCAGTCGGATTTGTCTAACGACATTATCAACATCTGTTCTGGTAAGCCCCAAAGTGTGCTGACCTTGGTGCACCTATTGGGAGGTACAGAAGCGTCGATTGCCTACATTCCCAAACGTCCTGGAGAACCGGATTGTACCTGGGGCGATATTACTAAGGCCAAAACGCTTCTAGGCTGGGAACCTCAAGTTGCTTTTCCCGATGGTGTTGCTCAGATGTTGGCCCATATCGATCTATGGAAGGACGCTCCTGTTTGGACTCCAGAGTCAATTCAAGAGGCGACGAAGGAGTGGTTTACCTATCTGGGCAAATCATGACGCAGCGATCGTTCCAGGTGGCTAAGGCGTTCATTTACCAGGACGATCGTCTACTCCTGCAACTCCGGGACAATAAGCCCACCATCTATCATCCCAACCATTGGGGACTGTTTGGTGGCTCTGTGGATCCAGGTGAAACGCCCCATCAGGCGATAGTGCGCGAGTTGATGGAAGAACTGTGTTGGACACCCCCTGAACCCCGATTTTTGTTCACTTGGGATGAAGAGGTCAAGCCATGGGTCACCTATATTTTTGCCCTGCCATTGACAGTTAGCGTGGAACAGTTATGCCTCACGGAGGGTCAAGCATTAGGTCTGTTCACCTTGAGTGAGTTGACGCATCTACAACTAGTGCCTAAGATTCAACAGATGCTACCCCGTGTTATTGAGCTACTGAACCAACCAGACCTAACGGCTGCCTATCGGGCTATCACTAGTTGATTGCAATTTAGGTTAAACTGGGCTTCATTTTTATGTACTTAACTTGACCTTATGCAACGTTTATCATCTAATCCCTTTGGTATTGAGTATTTTCAGCAGTTAGCTGCTCTCAGTGAACAGTTTCAAGTCAGCGATCGCACCAATACGTCCCTATCGTTTTCAGAGGGGATTGACCAAGCCGCCCGGTTGGTGCGTCAACAAACTCAACAAGCTGATCACAAGGTGATGTTCATTGGCAATGGCGGGAGTGCGGGTATTGCCAGTCATCAGGCAGTTGACTATTGGCGTAATGGTGGATTCCCAGCAGTAGCGTTCAACGATGCTTCGTTACTGACGTGCATTGGTAACGATTTTGGCTATGAGCAGGTGTTTAGTAAGCCAATTTCAATGCTGGGGAAAGCGGGAGATGTGTTAATTGCCATTAGCAGTTCAGGACAATCGGCTAACATCCTAGCTGGTGTTCACCAGGCGCTCTCTCTGGGCTGTAAGGTCATTACCCTGTCAGCGTTTAAGCCAGATAATCCGCTCCGGCAACTAGGGGACTTAAACTTTTACGTGCCGACCTTCTCCTATGGCTTTGCTGAAATTTCTCACCTTGCCATTAGTCATTGCATCTTAGATGGTCTAATGAAAGGGGCGATCGGCACTTTACCGCTAGCAGTAGAAAACCAACTGGTATCAGCCGACTCGTGAATTCTGCAAGGAACCTGCGATGGCCACCTCCCCCACGTTATCTGTTCTGCTGCCCAACTATAACCATGGTCAATATATCGGTGAAGCTCTGACGGCTATGCTGTCCCAGTCCTTTGCTGATTTTGAGGTGATTCTGGTGGATGATGCCTCGACGGATAATAGCCTTGAGATCATCCAACCGTTTGTGCAGCAGGACGATCGTGTGCGTTTAGTCTGTAATGAGCAAAACCAGGGCGCTGTGTTTTCGCTCAACCGAGCTTTGCAACTTGCCCAAGGGGAGTTCATCTATTCTTCAGCAGCAGACGATTGCGTCCTCCCTGGTTTCTTTGAGACAGGTATTAAGCTATTGCGCACCTATCCCCAAGCAGGTCTGTGTGCCACCCATCCTGCCTTTTTGCACGATGAAACCGGCGAAATTGACTTCCGAACAGACAAATTTTTTCTCAGCGATCAGCCAGTGTTTGTGCCTCCCCAAGAGCTAGTCAAGTATCTCGATTCAGATGGGTTATGGATTGCTGGTCATGCCTCGTTGGTGCGTCGCTCTGCTTTCGTGGCAGCAGGTGGGTTCTTACCCGATTTGCGGTGGCACTGCGACTGGTTTGCTCTGCATGTCGTTGCCCTGCGCCATGGCATTTGCTATACACCCGCAGCGTTAGCAGCCTATCGATTGTTGCCTAACGCCTATTCCGCTAGTGCCAAACGCAGGCAGGATCAACAACAGGTTATTGTCGCGTTGCTCAACCACCTATCCTCCCCAGCCTATGCTGATGTTTCAGCAGCATTTTGGCGATCGAGACTATTGTCATCCTTTGGTTGGTTATTGTTACAGACAGTCCTAACCCACCCAAGGCACTGGACTTGCCTAGGAAAATTACCCCTTGTTAGCTTGGTTCGCTATGAACTCAGGAAAATGCTCTCAGCTCATCTTCCTCCCCAGGCTAGGCAACTCTATCGCAAGTATCGGTATCGTCGTAAACCACTCAGTTATAGCCACAGATGATACTATCCCGATGGTCGGAGCTTGGCATCAACCCACTGTGTCTAAATATCGTTGCACAGTTTCTTGAGCCGCACCTTGGAACCTAATGCGGCCACGATCCAACCATACAGCCCGCTGGCAATTTGCTTGAATAAACTCTAAGTTATGTGAGACTAACAGAATCGTAGTGTCACTTTGCCAAAACCGTTGCATTCGTTGCTGGCACTTTTTCACAAAGCTGGCATCTCCTACAGAAAACACCTCATCCAAAATCAGAATATCAGGCTGGACTTCAGTCGCAACGGCAAAACCCAACCTAGAGACCATCCCTGATGATAATGCTTTAATGGGTGCATAAGCATAGTCTTCTAACTCAGCAAACTCCAAAATCGATTGGGTTCTTCTCTCCATATCCTTTCTAGAAAAGCCTAGAAAAACCCCGTAGTAAATAATATTGTTCAACACAGAGTTTTCAACATCAAAGCCAACACCTAACTCAATTAAAGGAGCTATAGTTCCTCTAGTTTTCACCCTGCCACAAGTAGGTTCTAAAATCCCACAAATCACTTTCAACAAAGTTGACTTTCCTGCTCCATTTGAACCAATAAATCCTATTCGTTCACCAGCATTAACCGTTAAATTAATCTGATCTAGAACCAATTTCTTACTTGGCTTTTGAAGTTTCCCTTCCAGTAAGGACAATATAGTTCGCTTCAAATCATAGGAAAACTCTTCTTGAGTTCGCCTCCAAAGAGATACATTTTCGAGCTGAATAACTTCTGACATTTGAGCCTATAGCAAGTCCATAAAATGAGAGCGATGGATACGAAACCATA
>JANWZG010000281.1 GCA_025054735.1 Cyanobacteriota bacterium
GAAGCAAGTGCCTACGATCGAGATCCATACAGCCTTCGTGAGTCAAGTGCACCAAGCAGCAAAACCTCCTGATGTCCAAATTCGCATCATAGACAATGGCCCTGGTATTCCTGAACAAGTACAATCGCGCCTCTTTGATCCTTTCTTTACCACCAAACCCGTTGGCAAGGGGACTGGTATGGGGCTGTCTATTAGCTATCAGATCATTACTGAGCGACATGGTGGCACATTAGAGTGCCGTTCTGTACTTGGTCAGGGTGCAGAGTTTATCATCCAGATTCCCAGCAAGCAATCGCAATCCTAGCGTCACTGTGACTCTGTTGAGGGCAGCCAGATAGCTGTTGTAACCGGTAGCACCTAGGCAATCAGACGTAAGCAGCATTTGTAACCCCGATCGTTGGCATCGCGACCGTCATGTGTACGCAAACATCTGTGACAATACCTGCCAGGATAGGATTTTGGATGCCTTTATGGTGGACTATCAAATAGCAAACAGCAACCCTTTGCATCCGTTTCACACCCGCATTCGGGAAAACCATCAACCTCAGACGGGGAAACATCCTAAGGTGGCATTTCCTCTGGATTGATTCCCTTGCTACGCAACCACTCTACTAGTTGCTCCCGTTTCTGCCGCTCTTGTTTTGCTTGCTGCTCTGCATTTGCTGCTCGTTCATGCCCGGTCAGCAAGAGATTTCCTTCTAAATCCCACCAGCGTAACCACTGCTGAGTTTGATTCAGGTAAGTGCCCTCCCAAACACCAATTTCCACACCTAGGGGGGGAATGGGATAGTGCCCTCGGCTGTTCGGTACCATGCGCTGATAGGTTGTACCAACCAGTTCATACATCTCTAACTCACCACTATTGACCAGGAAGATACCGTAGTAGGCGATATGGATAACTTGCTCATACACCCAGAACTTACCAGGTTTAGCCGTCTCAGCATTCGCGCTACCATTTTGGCACCGAGAGAGTGGGGTTCGATCTCGCTCTTCACTACCATTCCCTGAGGCAAATTCTAGGGCGATCGTGGGTGAGATGAACTCACGCCACAACACATAGGAGCGGCGAATCTTGCCCTCAAGCCGGGGAGGAACATTAGGCACATAAAACCAATCGGGAGCTTCTGCGCCGCTTTCGGGGGGATCAGCTTCTCGCCAGTAAATGCCGCAATCTTGGCCAATGACATACTGTCCATCAGGGTGAATTCTTGCTAGAACAGGGACGAGTGAGTCTGTCAAGAGCAGGGATTGAGGATGTTCCTGAAAATTTTTCACAAACGTACCATCTGACTCTGGCAGTTGGGTATGGTCGGGAAATGGAGGGGGCAACTGATCAGCAGCCACGTTAGGTTGAGTGAGAGCTTCGGTCATTCCTCTACCACCTGAATGAACAGTCAAGTTAGTTGCCAGTACAGAACATTTGCTCTGGTGAACTTGGTATGGTCTGAGAGATTGAGTAGTGGACAAATTAACAGACACTATGCTCAAGAAACACTCAGACAGACAAGCCAAAGCTACTGATGTGAATGGTGCCGGATGTCAAGATTGAGAATGTAACGCCCCAGGGCTACCTTGTTAGACCACAACTCGTATTCTACTCGTAGGTAGGTAGGTAACGGAGCCGATTGAAACACGAGGCTACGGGTAAAATTTTGCAGATGAATATGACCAGACTTGCCCAAGTGATTATCTTGCAGCCAATAACGGCTAGTGCCATAAATTCCCTGCTCCCAAAAGTGGCGATAGCTAAACCGACTGTGGCTCTGCATGGTCATGATGACCCGGTAGGGAGACAATTCTAACCACAATAGCCGGGGTATTTCGAATAACGGGGAACGCTTTGCTTCTGAAGAGTCTGGATCAGTTGCCTCTGGACAGGTTGCTGGTTCGTTTAATAACAGATGATAGCGCTCATTCTCTTTTTCATAGAGGGTAGCAGCCGTTTCCACCACAGACCAAACAGGCAAATCGGTAGAAACCAAGGACATATGCACAGGCAGACGGTGATAAGTCAGCATGGTGAGTCAGGGGAACGAGAGGGACTCAAGCAAGATAGGATGACTAAGATAACCCTTCGTCAGTTTAGCCTAATGTCGTCTGCGATCGTATCGTTAGAAACTACTGAAAGTAACCATTGGTTGACAATTGCTCCACCACCATCAGGACTCACGCTCCAGGGACGAATTCAGGTTCCTGGAGACAAGTCCATTTCCCACCGGGCGCTGATGTTGGGGGCACTAGCAACTGGAGAAACCCAGATTCGCGGATTATTGCTGGGTGATGATCCCCGCAGTACCGCCCATTGTTTTCGGTTGCTGGGAGCAGAGATTTCAGACCTGAATACTGAGTTGGTCACTGTACGCGGCATGGGCTTGGGTGCCATCAAGGAACCTACTGATGTGTTGGATGCGGGCAACTCTGGCACCACACTACGGCTGATGCTGGGAATCTTGGCTTCCCATGCAGAGCGGTTTTTCACAGTGACTGGGGATCAGTCGTTGCGATCGCGCCCGATGGCACGGGTTATCCGTCCTTTGCAACAGATGGGAGCTGCTATCTGGAGCCGCAGTGGTGGCTATGCTCCCGTTGCCGTCCAAGGACAAACCCTACGGCCTATTCACTACCAGTCTCCGATCGCCTCTGCTCAAGTCAAATCCTGCATTCTCTTGGCAGGACTAATGACCGAGGGACAAACAACAGTGACGGAGCCTGCTCTCTCCCGCGATCACAGCGAGCGCATGTTGAGAGCCTTTGGAGCCAAGATTGTTGTGGATCCAGATACTAAGAGTGCTACTGTTACTGGCCCTGCCCAACTGCGAGGCCAATCTGTCGTTGTGCCCGGAGATATCAGTTCTGCTGCCTTTTGGTTAGTGGCAGGGGCGATCGTCCCTGGTGCTGACCTGATGATTGAAAATGTGGGCGTGAATCCTACTCGCACTGGCATTTTAGAAGTGCTGGAGATGATGGAGGCTAATGTTACCCTAGAAAACCAGCGCACGATTGCTGGCGAGCCGGTCGCCGATGTGCGGGTGCGTTATCGATCAGGCAGCCACGGCTTACCCCTGACCGCCTGTGAAATTGCTGGTGACCTCATCCCTCGCCTGATTGATGAAATTCCGGTGCTAGCGGTAGCGGCAGTATTTGCCCAAGGCACTACGGTGATTCGTGATGCTGAGGAGTTGCGAGTCAAGGAGAGCGATCGCATTGCTGTCATGGCCAAGGAGTTAACACGTCTGGGAGCAAAGGTCACTGAGCATCCCGATGGCCTAGAGATCACGGGTGGCACTCCTCTTAAAGGCACCACGGTAGATAGCCATACTGATCACCGCATTGCTATGAGTTTAGCGATCGCAGCCCTAGCTGCCACCGGCACTACCCAAGTCCAGCGGGCAGATGCGGTTACTATTTCGTATCCTGACTTTATTCCTACCCTGCAACGTCTTTGTCATGCCAGTTAACCAGCCTAGTGTGATTGGCTTGCTGCCCGCTGGAGGCCAAGCCCGTCGCATTTCTCCACTGCCCCTGAGCAAAGAGTTATACCCGATCGGCCTGCATCCTATGGGTACCGAGGGCAGCCTGCGTCCTAAAGTTGCCAGCCACTACCTGCTGGAAAAAATGCGATTGGCTGGGATCACTCGCGCCTATTTTATTCTCCGTTCCGGCAAGTGGGACATTCCTGCCTATTTTGGGGATGGCACCCTGCTCACCATGCACCTAGGCTACCTGATCATGAACTTGCCCTATGGCGTAGCTTACACCCTTGACCAAGCCTATCCGTTTGTACACGATTCCCTAGTGGCGCTGGGATTTCCTGATGTGCTATTTCGGCCCCGCGATGCCTATGCTCGCTTGCTAACCCGACAATCAACGACTGGTGCTGATGTGGTGTTAGGGTTATTCCCCAGTTCCCAGCCAGAGAAGGTAGGCATGGTGGATGCTGATGAGACAGGACGGGTGCGCCTGATTGTGGAAAAGCCAAGGACTAGCCAGTTGCGCTACATGTGGGCGATCGCAGTTTGGACACCCACCTTCACCCAGTTTCTGCATGACTATGTAGCTACGATCGAACAACAACGAGCAACTGGGGATGATACACATTTGCCCACCCTTACCAAGGAGTTGCCAATCGGTGATGTAATTCAGGCTGCTATTGACCAAGGGCTGGTGGTACAATCAGAACCCTTTCCCCAAGGATGTTATCTGGACATTGGCACGCCCGAAGACCTGTTGCGGGCAACCCGTGAGTCGGCCCAGTGGTAATCTCAGTGGTCGTCTGTGTCAGGCAATCCAACTGGCTTGTCATAGGATTGCTTCAGAGACTTGACAGAGTAGATTACCATTGGTAGTGATGGGTTGTGTCTATCCACAATTTTGTCCACAGTTGTGTACTTTGCAATTGTGTATCTTGCAATTGTGTATTTCGCTGTGTGCTTGTGTGCTTGTTTGCCCGTAGTCAACTGAGAGAGTCACCATGCTACCGCCCCTTGCGATTGATACTGTTTTGCAAAATCGCTACCGCCTGCTCAGCATTTTGGGGCAAGGTGGCTTCGGACGCACCTATCTAGCAGCCGATCAAGGGCGATTTAATGAGTATTGCGCTATCAAGGAGCTGATTTTGGCCCAAAACGATGCCTACGTGATGGAGAAGTCACGGGAGCTATTTCAACGGGAGGCGGCTGTTCTCTATCAAATTCAGCATCCACAAATTCCTCAGTTTCGCGCCAACTTTGAGCAAGACCAGCGCCTTTTCTTAGTACAAGACTACGTTGAGGGCAAAACCTATCACACCTTGCTAGGGGAGCGTATGGCTGCCAATCCCCATGGTGCTGGCGGCTTTTCCGAAGCAGAGGTGGTGCAGCTTATGCAACAGTTGTTGCCAGTGTTGGCCTACATCCACAGCAAAGGTATTATCCATCGGGATATTTCTCCGGGTAATTTAATTCGCCGCGATCGTGACCAATTGCCTGTGTTAATTGACTTTGGCGTGGTTAAGGATGTTGCTAGCCGTGTACAGGCGACTTACGTTGATCGGGCAACTGCCGTGGGTAAAATTGGCTACGCACCTATGGAACAAATCCAGACGGGGCAAGCTTACCCCAACAGTGATTTGTACTCCCTAGCCGTGACCGCTATTGTTTTACTCACAGGACGTGAACCCCAACAGCTTTTTGACGATCGCACCATGACGTGGTTCTGGCAAAACTTGGTTCCGGTTAGTCCTGGTTTTGCCCAGGTGCTGAACCGAATGCTGAGCTATAAGCCCGGCGATCGCTACCAATCTGCCCAGGAGGTGATGCAGGCGTTGCAGGCTATGGGTAGCCAGTCCTGCCCACCAACCCAAGCTCCAAGCT
>JANWZG010000282.1 GCA_025054735.1 Cyanobacteriota bacterium
GGAAGAGGTAGGCAGCAGATGCACAGGTGCACTAGTGGCAGGAGACAGGGCAGCAGCAGGTGTCGGGGCGTGGCCCAGAGCTAGCCAAGAATCTGGCCGAGTGGAAGCTGCTGGTAACGTCTCCGCAGGCAACGGCACATAGACCTTACGCCGAGACGGCACTGGGCGAGCAGCTCGGCCTCTAGCCACAGCAACGTTGGCGCGAGTCAGTTGACGCGAAATCATAAGGCTACCCATGGCACAACCCACGACGATCGCACCGCACGTCCAAACCACTGGATCTTGAGTTGGGGAGAACGATGACTTAAGCTGCTGAGTTGACGCTGGCACTTTGCTCTCTGGGGATGTAGTCGTAAAGGGTTGCAGGTCAGACATTGAGAACTCACTGGCAGAGGACTCAGTGACAGCCGGGGGTATGACAACAACCGAAGGGCTTTGAGGCACTCTGTCAACAGCACTCGGTATACGGTGGCTTGAGGCGACTGCCGTAGGGATAATGACACGCACTGTAGGCGATGGCTTTACTGCCACAACAGATTTTGGACTCAAGAGATAACTGCCAGCCGCTGCTGCCAAGGTCAGCGCAACAATAGCTGCTCCAGTACAAGCTCCAATAGGATGCAAAATCAGGCGACGGACGATCGCCACACACTCCTTAGTCACCATATTAGTCACCATAGAACCGCCCTCTGCTCGACTAACCATGCAGCAACTCCCTAGTCATGAATTAATGTAAACAAGTCAGTTCGCCAGCCATGCGACCAACCAGCAGCAACTTAGAAGCAACCCCTCAACAAATAACCCCCTCGGTGATAGGGCCAACAAGTAATACTAACGCTCTGAGTAGCCAGCGGCATAACCCACCAGTTCGTAGTGAAGGACTCAAGTTCTGACTACAAGCTATCCGTAGCCGTAGCATGGAGAAGTAGCCTAACCTGTAAACCAGTCCCTAACGCTAGCAAGAGCAGACAGGTTTGTAAACAACCCACCGCTACCTATTAAGAACCAATAGATCACTAGTACAACCCCACAATAGTACATCGTGCTGTACTATTCTGACCAGCCCCATTTATGTTAAGTTATGCAGATTTCAGCAACCGACCACTATTGGCTCCGTAATGCCCATGTTCCCGCGCCCTTGCTGACATCTTCGCTGGCTGAACTCCCCCACCTTCACCTCCACGACAACCTGTGTAGTCTTGACTTAGAAATTCACCATGGCATCATCCACAATATTGTGCCTGCTCAACTAGCAACCGAATCAGATTTCCCAGCCGTTCCTTGCCATGATCTGCGGGGTGGCATTGTCTTCCCCTGTTTTGTAGATATGCACACCCATTTGGATAAGGGTCATATTTGGCCACGGGCTGCAAATCCAGATGGCACCTTTGCTAGCGCTATGGCGGCTGTGCAGCAAGACTCTGAGGCTCATTGGACAGCAGAGGATGTTTATCGCCGTATGGACTTCGGGCTGCGCTGTAGCTATGCCCATGGCACTCAAGCCATTCGTACCCACATAGACTCGTCGGGAGAGCAGGCCGCTATTAGCTTTGGGGTGGTGGAGGCCTTGCAACAAATTTGGGCCGATCGCCTGACGATTCAAGCTGCTTGTCTGATCCCCATGGAGGCATTTCTAACGCCAATGGGAGAACAATTGGCCGATCGCCTAGCTGCTCTGGATGGTGGAGTTCTAGGGGGATTGGTACTCATGCACCCAGAATTAGACCAGCAGCTCGATCGCGCCTTGCAATTGGCGGCTGAACGCCAACTCGATGTGGATTTTCACGCCGATGAAACCCTAGACCCAACGTCTAATGCCCTCCGTCATATTGCTAAGGCAGCGATTCGCAATCAGTTCCCTGGGCGCATCACCTGCGGCCACTGCTGTAGCCTATCCACTCAAGCCCCACAGGTAGTAGAGGAAACCCTACAGTTACTGCAACAAGCCGCGATCGCCATTGTTAGCCTACCCATGTGTAACCTGTATTTGCAAGACCGCCAAGCCCATCGCACCCCTCGCTATCGGGGAGTCACCTTGATTCAAGAGTTGCAGCAGGCAGGCATTCCTGTAGCGATCGCCAGCGACAATTGCCGTGATCCCTTCTATGCCTACGGCGATCATGACATGCTAGAAGTGCTGACCATGGCAGTGCGCATTGCCCAGCTAGATGCACCCTATGGGGACGTAGCGGCAATGGTTAGCCAAACTCCAGCCCAGATGATGGGACTAGACACCATCGGGCAAATCTACATCGGCGCACCGGCTGACTTGGTGATCTTTCGTGCCCGTAGCTTCAGTGAGCTGTTCTCGCGCTCTCAGCACGATCGCATCGTATTGCGTCGAGGACGGGCGATCGACACCACCTTGCCCGACTATGCCGACCTAGACAACCTGTAGAATGGTCTATACCCTCCCTAGATAGCATCCATTAGCCCATGTTTGCCATTCCCCTTGCTTGGTTGCAACTCCTGCGCGAGCGCACCCGCCTGCTCGTTGCGCTGGCAGGCATTGGCTTTGCCGTCATCCTCATGTTTATGCAGCTAGGGTTTCGAGATGCCCTATTTGAAAGTGCCATTACCCTGCACAAAAGTTTACAAGGGGATATTTTTCTCATTAGCCCCCAATCAAATGCCCTAATCGCCATGCGCAGTTTCTCAGAGCGACGGTTGTTTCAAGCAAGGGGCTATGACGGTGTGGATTACGTGAGTCCAATTTATCTGGACTTTCGCCTGTGGAAAAATCCCCAAACTCGTCGCACTAGAGGCATCATGGTGATTGGCACCAACCCCGATGACCCCGTGTTTGACTTACCTGCCTACGATCGAGACCCTCTCACTGGAGCCATTCAACCGGTCAAATTCCAGTCGTTGCTGCAAAAGGTTAAAATCCCTGATCAGGTGTTGTTTGACAAAGACTCTCGTCCAGAATTCATCCCCATCATCGACCCAAAATCCAACACCAAGGTGCTGGACTGGTTCCGAGATGGCACCATGCTCACCACAGAAGTTGGCGGACGGCGGGTAACCGTTGCTGGGCTATTTAAGATGGGTGCTTCCTTTGGTGCAGACGGCAATATTATCACCAGTTACTTAAACTTCATCCGCATTTTTAACAGTCGCAAGCGCGGCATTATTGATGTTGGCCTAGTCAAGCTCAAACCAGGGGCTGATGGGCAACAAGTCTTGGCTGCTATGCGGGGTGAGGCTCCTCCACCTCCTAAAAATTGGTTAGGTCAATCTCCCCAGCCAGAAACACGGCTGTTGACCTGCAAGGATTTTGAACATGTTTCAGCCGCTGGAGCCTTGCCCAAAGATGTGTGCGTGTTGTCTAAGGCAGAGTTTGCGGAGTTTGAACGCAGCTACTGGCAAAATAGTACGGCGATCGGCTTCATCTTTGGCCTCGGTACCGCCATGGGCTTTGTGGTTGGCAGCGTCATCGTCTACCAAATTCTCTACACCGACGTTACCGATCACCTGCCTGAATATGCCACCCTAAAAGCCATGGGCTATCGCAACCTCTACCTCACGGGTGTTGTGTTTCAAGAAGCGCTGATTTTGGCAGTGTTAGGCTACATCCCCGGTTTTGTCTTGTGCCTGGGGCTGTATAACCTCACCCAGAATGCCACCTCACTACCGATCGTCATGACCGCCGAGCGTGCCGTGCTGGTATTTATCTTGACACTGCTCATGTGCATCATTTCCAGCATCATTGCCATTCGTAAAGTCCAATCTGCTGACCCAGCGGAAATCTTCTAGCAGGGTAGACTACTCATCTACAGTCAATCTAGTTGCAGCCAAGCCAACCCACCATGACTAGCCTAGTTCAAATCCCCGATGACTTGCTCTACCCCTCCAGCGATGGTAACCCTATGGCTGAAAACACCCTTCAGTATCGCTGGATAGTCATGATCAAGGAAAATCTAGAAATTCTGTTTGCCAAAGATCCCCATGTTTTCATCGCAGGTGACCTACTCTGGTATCCTATCCAAGTCAGCGAAATTCCTGTTCACGAGACCAGGGCACCCAGCCAAGCACCAGATGTCATGGTCGTATTTGGGGTGAATAAGGGCGACAGACCCTCCTACAAGCAGTTCAGAGAAAACAACATTCCTCCCCAAGTCGTGTTTGAAATTCTCTCTGAAAGTAACAGGACTGCTAAGGGACGAGAAGCCATGCAGCAAAAATTTGAGTTTTATCAGCGGTATGGTGTGGAGGAATATTATGTCTATGATCCGGATGAGCGAGTGCTGCAAGGTTGGCAACGACAAGGACAGGAACTGGTACCCATTCCCACTATGAACCAGTGGGTGAGTCCCCGCTTGGGCATTCGGTTTGAATGGCAGCCAGGACAGGAACTGGTTCTTTACTACCCCGATGGTCGCCGATTCTTGAGTTCTATTGAACTAGCAGAGCAGGCCGAGTTAGCCCAGCGACAGGCTGCCCTAGCCCAGCAACAGGCTGCCCTAGCCCAGCAACAGGCTGAATTGGCTCAACAGCGGGAACAGACAGAGCGACAACGGGCTGAGTACGAGCGATCGCAAAAGGAGTTAGCCCAACAACGAGCCGAGCAACTAGCCGCCTATCTACGGTCGATCGGGATTAATCCTGATGAAATTCCCCCACCGTAAGTGACTACTTGTGGCAAAGTGACTAGCAAGGTGACTACTTGTGGCGAGAGGAATTGAGGGTAAGGGCAACTGCTAACGAAATCAAGCGGGCTGCTGGTCTGTTCACAAAAACTGTCTAGAGTGTTGTAACCCTCAGTTTTGCATTTACCCACAGCCCTAGCAAACTGATGCACAGCGCTTTTTAAGCGTTATGGGTTGTAGCCCTCAGTTTGCCTTTACCCCCAGCCTGCGATCGCTGCTTGTGCCAAAACAACCCTAACCCTGTGGCCACAACCATCCCCAAGGTTGTCGTTGGCTCTGGTATAGCTGCGGTTCCTGCTTGCAAAGACTTGACTGAACCCACAAAAAGGGTTGAGCAATCGGATGTTGAGAACAGGGGCGACTTACAATTGACGTAGTAAAAGCTCCGCACCTCTGTATTGGGGAAGCGATCGGGCAAGCTGGCTAACGGCGTTGGATAGCTAAGCGCATCCCCATTGTAGTCCCACAGATCAAAAGCAGTAGAGACGTAGCGAGTCTTAGCAGGGTCAGTGTATCCTGTCACTTCAAACAGGTATCGCGTAGGTAATTGCAAATATACGTAGGAATAGCCACCATTGATGCTGCCAATAGACTCAAACGTGTGCCCAGCAACGTTGTAGGTAAAGTGGATAGCTGGATCTTGGCCGAAGTAGC
>JANWZG010000283.1 GCA_025054735.1 Cyanobacteriota bacterium
GATTGTGTGCGTGAGCCGCTAGCTCCGAATCACCAGTTTAATCAATCGCTTCAATGGCTGAGGTACCATTCTCTTGGCATAGGACTCAAATTGCTTGGCGTAGGACTTCAGGACTGACTTGCGAGTTCTGATCATCGGCTTAGGCTGTGGCTTAAAATCAAACTGGTAGTATTGAGGCATCGTCGGAGAAAAGGGGACATCTTGATACCAGAGATTTCCATAGAACTGGGTGCGCTGGGTTACTAAGTGATCATAATTCAGCTTAATCCCATGCAGAGTATCCCAAGAGGGGGCGAAAATAACAATGCTGTTGTTCTGGCATTGACGCTTGACGGTTTCACACCACTCCCAAGGCAGCCAGCAGCGATCGTAAGCCTCGTTATATCGCCAAAATTCCCCGATGAAACGCTTTTCTGGCTTAAAGGTTAAATAATGGGTGTGAATATCTAGGTCTTCAGAGTTGCTGCACGGATTCACATTAAGCATATACGTGAGAGCCTTCTTCCGAATATCAGGATGAGGGCTGATTTCATAGCCATGCAGATATTTTTGCAAACCCGTATCAGAGCTAGTGGGTCTAACAATACCAAACTTCTGCTCTAGGGTAGCCTTAAACGCAGCCGATTTGAAGAACTCGTCTAATGCTGCCAAAATAGGATCATGAAAATGCTTGAGACGAAACGTAAGGCCGAAACCTTCGCAGGTTCTAATGTTTTCATAGCCTGAATGCCTCTTCAGCCAGTGTAGGTAGTCACGTACTGAAACTGTGCAACCTGGAAAGGGAATCACCTCGTAACCCTGAGCAAACAGAGTATCAATCAACTCCTTTGTAGTATTTGCCCTAGCAATCCTAACCTGAGGTGACGTGGTAATTGCATAAAAATGCTCATCTGAGAAAAAGTTTTTAATTTCGATATGACGAAAAGGGTGATGAAGAAACTCTGCCTTAGCAATTTTCTCTAAAAGATATGTAAAATCAAAAGTATTGGAGTTTACACTACTTGCCTCTTCAGTTGCCTCTTCAATAGTAGTCTGCATATGCTAGATGCCCCGTTGGTGCGCCCCTGTATACGCTAAGAGCATAGCAAATAAATCAGAGGATAGCAATCTAGAAATGTATTGATTACAACCTGCGCTCTAGATAGGAGATAGGATAGAAACTAGACGACTAAGCTGCTGTTGAGACAGCACTGATTTTGGGAAGTCTTAGTACTAGTCTATATTCATCTCTGTCAGCAATTGCTCTCTGTTAGCAATTGCCATAGCATACTGACTCAGGATCCACTAGACGGGGAATGCCATTGCTGATGACCAGTAGCGATATCGTTTTGTCTATTGACGGCGTATCAAAAAAGTTTTGTCGTAGCTTAAAGCGGTCTCTGTTCTATGGTGTGCAGGATATTAGCTCAGAGCTTCTAGGACTTAGGGATACAAGTGAAAAGCTTCGTCCACAAGAGTTTTGGGCACTACATAATGTCAGCTTTACTCTGCACCGAAAAGAAGCACTGGGGCTAGTGGGCAAAAATGGCAGTGGCAAAACAACGCTCTTGCGTATTATCAGTGGCTTAATTCGCCCTGATACAGGTCGAATTACCATCAAAGGCCGAGTAGCACCCTTGATTGCCCTTAGTGCGGGCTTCAACCCAGTTTTGACTGGTCGAGAAAATATCTATGCCAACATGTCAATTCTGGGGCTATCCAAGGCAGAAATTGATGCCCGCTTTCAGGATGTGGTGGATTTTGCGGACATTGGCGATGCGATCGATGCCCCAGTCAGCAGTTACAGTTCTGGTATGTCAGCCCGCTTAGGATTCGCTTGCGCTGTGCATACCGAACCTGACATTCTACTGATTGATGAAGTGCTCGCTGTTGGTGACAGCTCATTTCGGGGCAAATGCTTTCAAAAATTGCATGACTTGCGACAAAGGGGCACCTCATTTATCTTAGTGAGCCACAACGCCCACAGTGTTCTGACAATTTGTGACGCGGCAGTTTACCTCAACAAAGGGGAAGTGGCTGCTATAGGAGATACAGCAGAAATCATCAACCGTTACGAAGAAGACTTAATGCTCAGCGGGGTAGGAGATTTCAAAAGCTCTGTACTCATCGATAGCAAATCTAGCGCTACCAGTAATGGTTTGGATATTCAGTCAGTGTTTTTTAGAGACGGCCAAGGCAACCTGTTAGAACAGCCCACTAGTGGTCAGCCTATGGCTTTTTGTGTCAGTTGTGTAGTGCATCGCCCTATTGACAAAGTAGGCATTTCCTTCGTTATTTCTGGATTATCTGAAGGGGGAGAAACAGTTTTGCTGCTGAATAGCCGGGGAGATGAGCAGGAGTTGACGTTAGCTCCAGGTACCTATGAAATTCAGGTGAAGTTACCCTACCTGGGGTTACGCCTAGGGGGCTATGTGATGGATGTATTTGTGAAGCAAGATGGACTCTATCATTTGGACTTTTTTAAGGGATTCAAGTTCAAGGTGAAGTCTAAGGAAAGTATTGATCGTGGCTTATTTTACCAACCTAGGGAATGGGCCGTCGTTTCACAAACCTCTAACGATTCATTGGTTATTAGCCGCCCATGAAAATTATCATCGGCAATATTGTGACGCTAAACACTGGAGATGCAGCTATTTTAATTGCCACGATCGAGATGCTAAAGGCGACCTTTGGGCAAGATTTAGAGGTTGTGGTGTACGATCGCCAGCCCGATGCAGCCGCTAAGCTCTACCCAGACATTGTCTTTCGTCGGTGGCCCTATTTAAGTTTTGGACATTACCTCAACCCCACGGTGACTCGTAAGCGTCTACGCTGGTGGCATGGGCTGCGATTGTGGCTAGGGGAAATGCTGTTGCGCTACAAGCTAGCCGTGCTAGCGCAGATCTTACTCACAGCGGAAGAACAGACCTTGCTAGAGGATCACCAGTCTGCTGATTTGGCTATCAGTGGTGGTGGCACCTATTTGGTCGAAAATTATGACATGACTCCACGCATTTTTGACTACAACCTAGTATTGCGTTGGGGTTGTCCGCTAGCATTTTTTACCCAATCCCTGGGGCCTTTTACCAAGCCAATCATTCGGGCTGCCCTCAAACCTATTTTTAATCAGGCGATCGCCATCCTGGTACGCGGCCAAGCTTCCCAAGATCACCTGCTCGATTTGGGCATTGACCCTAGCTTGATCCACATCATGGCAGATGCGGCCTTTGCCCTGGGCGATTTGGCCACCATCCGAGCGGCGGCCCAAGCTCCTGCCCAACCGCTGCAACGGGTAGCCATCTCGGTACGAGACTGGTCTCACTTCAAGACAATGGATGCAGAGACAGGTATGAAGCGCTATATCGCTGCCTTTCAAGCCTTAACAACCTATCTTGTAACCCATCATCGGGTGCAAGTGACCTACCTATCTACCTGCCAAGGCATTCCCGATTACTGGTTAGATGATTCGGCAGTAGCGGTGCAAATTGTCAGCGGTCTTGCGGACGTGGTACGATCGGCGGTCACGGTTGATCGAAAGTTTCGTCCGCCTCGGAAACTGATGGCTGCGTTACAATCCTTTGACTTGGTGATTCCCACGCGAATGCACATGGCAATTTTGTCCTTGTCGATGGGGGTGCCAGTGTTCCCTATTGCCTACGAATTTAAGACCCAGGAGTTATTCACTAAGTTAGGGCAACAGAACTGGGTGCAGGATATTGAAACCCTGGAAGCAGAAACATTGATTCGTCAGGTTGATGCCTACTGGGCTGCGTTGCCTGACCAACGTGCAGCCTTATTTGCGGGGGTAGAGCAGGAATATCACCGGGCCTGGGAAGCGGCTCATGTGTTGCGGCAAGCTTACGATCGCTACCGCGCCCGATCTTCTCCCCAACTCCATCGTTCTCAGCCAAGTACTACCCATGCCTAGCTCAGTTCACCCCTACGACGATCAGCCCAGCAATCGCCTCTTAGCTCAACACCGTGGCAAACCTTTAGCCATCTTTGTACGTCGCGTTGGGATAGTGTCAGAAACCTTTATTCAGCGACATATCGAGCAATTACTGCCCGATCAAGTCGTCGTTGTTGCCTTGGATGACTCGACAGATCAAGGCGGGGGACATTGGACAGTGGATGCTCCCACCTTGGTGCTTAGCCATGTGCAGGCTGGATTTCGGGTACGCTTAGCTCACAAGTTGCGAACCTGGTTAAGACTACCTTCAACTCTTATGAATCCATTAGCCATTCAGACTAGAGCGATCAGGCAATTTCTGACCCACCATCAGGTTCAAGTCATTCTGGCGGAATATTTGGATTTGTTTCTGGACTGGTTACCCCTAGCCCAAGACCTAGGAATCCGCTTTTTTGCCCATGCCCATGGCTATGATGTCACACAGCAGTTGCGCGCTCCCCACTGGCAACGGGCCTATTTGCGCTACAACCAAGCGGATGGGGTGGTGACTATGAGCCAGGTCAGTCGCCATCGGCTAATCGCCCTGGGATTAAATCCTAACAAGGTTCATGCAGTGCCCTATGGTGTCGAGGTGCCCTCTCAACCACCCCGGCGACCCACGCAGGAGACTGTGCGCTGCCTTGCCGTTGGACGCATGGTGCCTAAAAAATCACCCATCTGCTTGCTAGATGCTTTTCGGCGGGCCGTAGCTGTTTACCCTGCCCTGCGGTTAGATTATGTGGGCACTGGTGCTCTGTTTCCAGCCGCTAGGGACTTTGTGGCCGTGATGGGGCTGGCTGATTTTGTGACCTTTCACGACAAGCAGCCCAACTCAGTAGTGCAGGCATTAATGCAGTCTGCGGATATTTTTGTGCAGCATAGTAAGACTGACCCAGCAACAGGGGATGAGGAAGGGCTGCCTGTGGCCATCCTAGAGGCAATGGCGGCTGGGTTGCCGATCGTGGCAACGCACCATGCGGGCATTCCTGAAGAAGTTGTAGAGGGAGAAACGGGGTTTTTAGTGCCAGAGGGCGATACAATCGCGATGGCAGAGCGAATCGTTACCCTAGCGCAAGATGCAGAGTTACGCCACACCCTAGGACAGGCTGGGTGGCAGCGTGCCCTCGATATGTTTACTTGGGAACAGGAGCGGAAATCCCTATTGGAGCTGATGGGGCTGTCTGCTCTTAGTTGTTCTAGCTATGATCGGCTCGATCACCCTGAGCAACCTGTGGATAACAGTTAGGTCAATATCATGCGTAACTACTCAGGCAATAGGAATGACAGTGGCATGGCTCAGCAAACTCCAGCGATTTCCGTGAATATGGCTGTTTATAATGCAGCACGGCACCTGCCAGCAGCGATCGATAGCAT
>JANWZG010000284.1 GCA_025054735.1 Cyanobacteriota bacterium
TAATTGTTAAACTGTTAACTGTTCTGGGTTATGTATTCTTGATTGGGTCGCTGACTGTGAGTTGTCAGAGTGCAAACCAGTCAGCCCCGTCACCGTCTCCATCTCCCCAAGTTGCTACCACTCTCAGCCCCGTTGCTGCTGGGCTAGAGTCTGGAACCTACTGTTTTAAGCTCTCTACTGCTACAAAGCAAGCTAGCACCAAACTGACGATCGCCCCTGATCAACAAGTATCAGGCACCCTAGACGGCATTATTCAAGATCAGGCTGCTAGTTACTTCACCAGTTATCAACGGGAGTTTAAGGGAAAGCTTGATGGAGAAAAGCTCCCCGTTGCCGTCAGCACTAAAATTGAAAACGATGTGCAAACCAGTGTTGAAGACTGGACTCTTAGCAAAACCCAATTGATTGCCAACCAAGATATTCTCAATCGGGTTGACTGTGCAGAACTGACCCAAGCTGCCCCAGCACCAGCGAACACCCCGGTGGCCAGTGCTCCGTCCCCTAGCAAACCCGAAGCACCCAGTGAGCCTCAGTCTCGCCGGATGCGGGTCAATTTTGCGGCTGGCTCCAATACTGCCACGGTTGAAAACAGTGTCGTGCGGGGCACAACAGATACTTATCTACTTAACGCTAGAGCTAAGCAGCGAATGCGGGTGACCATTACATCCTTGGAGAATAATGCTGTATTTGATATCGTGTCTCCCAGCGGCAACCTATTGCAGCCAGAGACCTCTGGTGTAGATGTTACCAATGCAGATTTAACCCTGCCGGAGACCGGAGACTATGAAATTGTAGTCGGTGGTACAAGGGGTAACGCTAGCTACAAGCTGCGAATACAGATTGACTAGTCCCATAAAACATAGCTGCTACTGAGGCTCACAGTTAGGACTGATTCCAATTTTCCAGCAGCCAACCACGTCACTAGCAATACACAATCTAGTGAGGACGTTGGTAGTGAGGACTTAAGTCCTCACTACGAGCCTGAACAGCAATCAATTTGTCCTAACCAACCAGTTTTTCTACACAAACATGCTTACCACGTCTCTAGGTTGCTGTGGCAAAGGCACTGACAAAGCATTCAACGCCTGATGGCCATCAAGGATTAGCCGGAGTATCGTTGATCGAGGTGCTACTAGGCTCGATCGGTAAATCGGGTAGTCGAGGCTGCTCTGGGGTAGGCTCTGGCAGAGTTGGCTCTTCTAGGGAACTTGGCTCTACAGCAGCAGGTTGCTCCGGGGTAGGCTCTGCTTGCTCACGAGCCAATAGAGCCTGTTCCTGGGCCGTCAAAAAGGTATCCAAGGCTTCTGCCAAGACTTGACTAATTTTCTGCCCCCTAGCAGCAGCGACCTGTTCTAGTCGAACGTACAGGGCATTGTTGACGCTAAGGCGATGGCGAGTTTGGCTAGCTAGAGTTGGTTTTTTCTCTACAGGGGGACTAACGTAGGTGGCAGCAAAGTTCCGAATGGCAGCTAGGCCAACCCGATTGCAAAAGTCTCCAAACCCTTCACCAGCCTGTCGGGACTGCTTAAAGTAGGCGAATACTGGCTCTAGTTCCTTTTCCAAATCATGGACATGGAGCTTTTCTAGGTATGCCTGTGCAAGCCGAGTTTGGTTGGCACTAGCACCCAGCCAAACTTGGTAGTGATCTGGTGCACTACCGACAAAGCCCAGTTCAGCCAAGTAAGGGCGAGCACAACCGTTGGGGCAACCCGTCATGCGAATAATAGGTTGCTCGGCTTCCAAGCCCAGCTTATTCAGCAAGGTACGAATGCGTTCTAGGATGCTGGGTAAAATCCTCTCAGACTCAGTGATTGCCAAGCCACAGGTAGGTAACGCTGGGCAAGCCATGGAGTAGCGTACTAGGGGATCGATGTCGGTTTCTTTGAGAACACCTGCCCGCTCTAGCATTCCTTGAATCTCTGCTTCATGGCTAGGGTCAATGTTATAGAGGAGAACGTTTTGGTTGGGGGTCAAACGCATGGGCACCTGGAAGCGCTCTACAATCTCCCGCAGTACAGTTTTTAGCTGCAAGCCTTCTTTGTCGAGGATGCGGCCATTTTCTACAGAAATACCTAAGAAGCGATTGCCATCTCCCTGGTCGTGCCAACCTAAAAAGTCAAGATATTTGAATTCTGGCAGGGGCTTAAAGGGTTGTAGTGGTTTGCCAAAATAGGTTTCAACCTGGGCACGGAATTTGTCTACTCCCCAATCTGCTACTAGATACTTCATCCGGGCATGGCGGCGCTCTGAACGATCGCCATAATCCCGCTGGGTAGCCACAATCGCCTTAACCAGATCATAAATATCGTCCTTATCTACATAGCCGATGGGGTCAGCCAACCGAGGGAAGGTCTCCTCCTTGTTATGGGTGCGTCCCAAGCCTCCTCCAGCCAGCACGTTGAAGCCCTGTAACTGGCCTTCGCCGTCAGTGATCACCACAAGGCTGACATCCTGGGAATACAAATCCACAGAATTATCGCCAGGAACCGTAACACAGCACTTAAACTTGCGGGGCATGTAATGGGTGCCATAGATGGGTTCCACACAGTCATGGATAATGGTGCCTCTACCGTTGCGCTGGCGGGCTGCCTTTACCTCTGGTGCTTCCTCGGCAGAAATCACCTTCTCCCCATCTAGCCAAATCTCATAATAGGCTCCCGTCTGAGGAGTCAGCAAGTCAGCTATGCGGTTGGCATAGTCCCAAGCATAGCCATATTCTGGACGATTTTTATAGGGAGCAGGAGGAGCCATTACGTTCCGGTTCAGGTCACCGCAAGCTCCTAGGGTTGAACCCATATGGCGCACAATTTCGGCGATCGCCGCCTTCAGATTCCGCTTAACAATGCCATGCAATTGAAACCCCTGACGAGTGGTTGCCCGGAGCGTGCCATTGCCATAGGTATCAGCTAACCGATCCAACGTTAGGTATAGCTGCGGAGGAATAAACCCTCCTGGACTGCGAGTCCGGAGCATGAACTGGTAGTCTTTCTCTTGACCTTTCGTCCGGTTGTCGCGGTTGTCCTGTTGGTAGGAGCCATGGAACTTTAAGATTTGCACCGCATCATGGCTGAAGTGAGTAGTATCTTGCAGCAACTCGGTAGCAAGAGGTTCGCGTAAAAAATTACTGGCTGCCTTGATAGTCTCAACTTTCGAGGGTTTACGATCGGGGGATGTGGACATAGAAGCGGTAGTCATGGATAGTCCGGTAAGTCAATCGGAATAATGGCAATTTTGGATCCTACCATTGCTTACCACCACTGCGATGTTTCTGTGAGGAAATGAAACATCCAGGAACTCCTATCTGTTAACCTCATCTTTACCCTTGCGTTGTAACCTTCAGGGGAACACAACTGTGAACCATTGATTGTTCGCCTGTAACTTCCTGTGAGGAAACCTATGAGTTTTAACGGAAACATGAATCGCAAGTCAATCTTGGCTGCACTTGCGACATTAACCTTGACCCTAACCGCTTGTGGCGGTGGCACCACAACGGGTGAAAGCCCTGCTAACTCTCCTGAAGCCAGCCCTGCTGCTGCCAAGTCTAACTTGACTGGTAGTGTAGTGGTGGATGGTTCCAGTACTGTCTTCCCCATTGCTGAAGCCATGGCGGAAGAATTTAAGAAAGCCAACCCTGGTGTAAGCGTGACAGTTGCTAAGTCTGGTACTGGCGGCGGTTTTAAGAAGTTTTGTGCTGGTGAGACCGATATTTCTAATGCTTCTCGCCCCATTAAAAAAGAAGAGATTGAGCTGTGCGAAAAGGGCAAAATTGAGTACGTCGAGCTGCCGATCGCCTTTGATGGTCTGTCTGTAGTGGTTAATCCTAAGAATGATTGGGCGAAGTGCTTAAAGGTTTCAGAACTCAAGACCATGTGGGAACCTGCTGCTCAGGGCAAGGTGACCAAGTGGAACCAAGTCAACCCCAGCTTCCCTGACAAGCCTCTACAACTGTTTGGCCCTGGCACTGACTCTGGTACCTACGACTACTTCACCAAGGAGATTGTAGGTGAAGAGGGTAAGAGCCGTGGTGACTACACTGCTAGTGAAGATGACAACACCCTAGTCCAAGGTGTTGCTGGTAGCGAAAATGCCCTTGCCTTCTTTGGCTATGCCTACTATGAAGAAAACAAGGACTCATTGAAGCTAGTAGAAATTGATAACGGTAAGGGTTGTGTTGCTCCCAGCCCTGAGACGATCGCGGATGGCTCTTACAGCCCCCTAGCTCGTCCTGAGTTCATCTACGTCAAGAAAGAAGCTCTAAATCGGCCAGAAGTCAAGGCATTTGTTGAGTTTCAACTTGACCCTGCTAACAAGAAACTTATCTCTGAAGTGGGCTACGTTCCCTTTGGAGATGATGTCTACGCTGAGATTAAGACTCGCCTTGCTAAGGCCCCTGTTGGCTCCATGTATACAGCCGAGGGTGCTAAAGGCAAGAAGCTCATTGACTTGCTGAAAGATGGCAACAAGTAGGCAACAGCATAACTGATCAGCTATCAAGGTAGGGAGTGAGGGTGATGATCCTTCGCTCCTGCTACGTTTCTTTCCACTAAATCTATGCTCTCTTGTCTTACTTGTTGGATGCTGTAACCTGTAACTGGGCAATTGACTATGACGACTACTCTCCCATCAACCAGTGACGATTCACTCTGGGCTTCCCAGCGTGGTCTCAGCAAAGCAATGGAATGGGTCGTGAAGATTATCTTTGGACTCTTCGCATTCATTTCCGTGGCCACCACGTTTGGCATTATCTACACCTTGATCTTTGAGACGATCGAGTTCTTCAAAGTTGTTCCCATCTGGAAGTTTCTGACTCAGACTCAATGGACACCACTCTTTGCTGATGCTCAATTTGGCATTTTTGTGCTCATCAGCGCTACGGTGTTGACATCAGTGATTGCGATCGCAGTGGCCTTGCCCATTGGCTTGCTCTCTGCAATTTGCCTGAGTGAATATGCGCCTCGTGGCGTGCGAGCTTGGTTGAAGCCAATTCTGGAGATATTAGCAGGCGTGCCTACTGTTGTCTACGGCTACTTTGCCCTCTTGTTTGTCACTCCTGTGTTGAAAGTCGTCATTCCTGGTCTACAACCCTTTAATGCGCTTAGTGCTGGTCTAGTATTAGGAATCTCAATTATTCCCCTAGTTGCTTCGTTGAGTGAGGATGCAATCTACGCTGTGCCTCGCAGCTTGAAGGAAGGTGCCTATGCCTTGGGGCTGACTAAGCGAGAAGCGATTACAGGCGTAGTATTACCCGCTGCATTATCAGGCATTGTCGCGTCATTTATCCTGGCTGTTTCTCGGGCCA
>JANWZG010000285.1 GCA_025054735.1 Cyanobacteriota bacterium
AAACCATAGCCAACCTAGAGCTAAAAAAAATAAGCCAGTTAGCATTGGTATGAGCATATCTTCAATATTTGGGAGTGTTTGTGATAAGGCAATTTGACGAACAGCTTCTATGATAGGCACGAAGGGATTTAAGTCTAGGAAAAAGCTGACTCTTCCAGCCACAATCTGGGCAGGGTAAAAAATGGGTGTGCAAAGAAAAATCAAAAAGCAAAATACTTCATAGAAGTAGGGCAAGTCTCGAAAAAATACATAAAGTGTACTAACTAAGAAACTACCTCCTATGGAGATTAAAATTAGAGAGATAATGGGTATGAATAACATTAAGACGTGAATTAAGCTCTTTGAAGTAACTAGCGTTATAACGGCAAGAATTGGGAAAACAGCAACAAAAAACTGAAATGCATTAGCTGCAACTACAGAGATGGGAAAAATACTCATGGGGAGTTTGACCTTGTTAAACAAGCCTCCGTTGCCAACAATGCTGCCCATTGCTTGGGTAGTGGATATGGTAAAAAATTGAATTAAAACTAGTCCTGTAAAGACTGCCAAGATATAGTTAAGAATTGACCCGTAATAGTCTTTAAAGGCGGCTCCAAAAATCATGGTATATACGGCAGTTGTCGCCATGGGGTTAAGGAGCGACCAGAGAATGCCTAACATGGAACCCCGGTAACGAGCACTAAGGTTACGTTCTACAAGCACTCGCAGCAATTCTAAATATCGTTGAATGACGAATTGCGTACTAGGTAACCGTTGATTCGTATACATCTAGATGTGGGTAATTAGTGAGGTCTATTGGATCTGGTGGTAGATTTCTGCTGTCTCTGTCACGATCGATCGGCTCAGTGGCTCATAATAGGTAGGTCGCATCGACAGGTCTACAGGTGCTAGAGCGTTGACAACCCGCACATCAGAACTCCATCGGCAGAACTGTCCCTGATTTTCTTCGCTCCCATGGACGGTTGCCAGGCTAAAGATCAACAGATCGCCTAGCTTAAGGGGAATTGGCTGCATAGGTCTCAGGCAAGCTGGGTCAATTAGCTTTGGCGCATAGAGAAACCCTAGTTGATGCTTAGGAGATCCTTTTGTGACTTCGGTGCTTTGAATTTGCCGAGTTGGAAAGTCTGATTCTGGGCGCAGGTGTGACCCTGGCAGCACTGAGAGGGCGCTAGCGGCGGATACATCAACGTAGGGAATGAGCACAGACAGTTCAAAGGGAGAGCCACCGTAGAAGGTATCCCGATGATAGCCAATATTATCTTGGGGCTTGTGGGGACGGGTAATTCGCAGGTAGGGGCTGCTTTGCACGTTTAGGTCTCGTCCTAGAAGGGCTTGGAAAAAGTCAAGCTGGGCAGCGATGATCTGAGGCCCAAAGCGCTGGGTACGAAAGAAATTAGTGAGTTGAATTTGGAGGTCTGTATGGTAACGATCGTCCTCAATGACCTGGTGGTAAGTTTCTAGGGTAATAGTTGGCTGCCCTGTCAATCGCCGTAGCTCGTTCAGCAGTGCTGTTCTAGCGGCATAGATTGGCTCAGGGTTGGGCGCTTGCACAACAAACCACCCCTCTGCCCGAAATTGAGCTTCTAAGCGGGGCAAGTTGATGGACTTAACCGCCGCCATTACTGATGGTTGACTCATGCCTTGATCCCAACTCCCATCGCAAACAGATAATGCGCCATTGGGTAGAACCCGGTATGCACCACTTCGTCGTTCATGGAGAAAATAAATACGTTATGAAAATAGGTTTCCATTGCCGATCGCAAGGTTTCAGCAGATTTTAGATTAATATGACCTTCTTTGCTAGCTTTAGAGGCATAGGCAAAGGCCGTGATGTTAGGGGTGCCGACGATAAACACAGCCTGAGGTTCCAATACACTACACACATGCTTCCAGTAGAGATGCTCTTGATCCGGCTGCAAATGCTCAATTAAATCGAGGGAGTAGGCAGCATCATAGCGTCCGGGGGGAGCCTGTTCCAAAATATCCAATACGGAAAAGGTACAGTTGAGATTTTCAGCCTTGGCATGGCTTTCAGCCCACTGAATGTAAAGAGGGTCAAAGTCTACACCATGCACAGAACCCGTGGTTTGCAGAACAGTTCTCATCCCAAAACCATCACCACAGCCTACTTCCAGCACCTTGTTCTTGCCTGCTAGCATCTTGGAGCAAAATTTATATCGCGACAGCAAAAACGTTAACCGGCGTGGATCAGACCGCCAGGTAAAGCTTGCAGTTGGCCCCATTTGCACAGGCCCCATGGTTTTCATAGCATCAAACTGCTCTTGATACTGTGGTTCTTTGCTGTGCTCGTGACCTTGCATCGGCGTATTCACCATGACCCTCCATCGATTGGTACCACTGCTCCTGGCATGAAAGCAGCCTGTTCAGAACATAGAAAGATTACCATGTTACTGATTTCTGAAGGAGCGGCAAACCGTTGAATGGCAATCCGGTTGTTGAGGAAGTTTTGGACACGATCGGGATCGTTGATAGCAACCTGATCCCAATGACTACCTGGATGACGAATGACCCCCGGCATTACGGCTGAAATCACCACACCATCGGGGGCAACCGTGCAGCCTAGGTTTTTGGTATAGGCATTGAGGGCTGCTTTCACGGCACAGTAGGCAACTGAACCCCGGCTGAGGGTAGCGGCGATGGAAGAAATGTGAACCACTCGTCCCCACTGTCGCTGTTGCATTGCAGGGACTAGGCACCGGTTTAGTTCAGCGGCAATTTCAAAATTGAGCCGCCATACAGCACGCCATTCATCCACACTGCAAAATGGATCGCGAACTCCTAAGGTGCCCCCTAGGTTGTGCACTAGGATATCTACCCGATCAGTGTAGGACTGGAGATCTTGAGCAAACTGAGTAGGCGCGTTGTCTGGCATCAAATCCCTCGCTAACCCCCAATGCCCGTGAGAGGTTTGGCTCATTTCCGCCACTAGACTGGTAATATCGGCTGCTGTGCGCCCTACTACGCCAACTTGAGCACCTTCAGCAGCCAGCCCCAGGGCGATCGCTCGGCCCAATCCTCGGCTAGCACCCACCACTAGAGCAGATTTCCCCTCCAATCCTAGATTCATGAGCTGAAATCTGCGGTAGTTCGAGTTTCAATCAGTGCCCTGCCAACTTTGCCTGTTTCTAAATCCTCCAACGCCCTGTTGATATCGTCTAAAGAATAGGTGTGGGTAATCAACTGCTCTAGGGCTAGTTTTCCTGCTTGAAACAGATTGGCATAGCGGGGAATATCCCGGTCAGGGTTTGTCTCGCCTCCCCAAGTACCGAGAATCTGCTTACCTTTAATTAGGTCAAAGGGATCCAAGCTGATGCGTTCACCTGCGGCCAAGTTACCAGCAAGAACAGCCACCCCACCAGGAGCACGAATAGCCGCGATCGCCCCTTCCATAGTTTGTGTACGTCCTGCCGCTTCAATGGCATAGTCCACGCCCTTACCTGCCGTGATATCCATCAATGCCGTCTGCACATCTTGGGTTTTGGCATTGATGGTGTGGGTTGCACCTAGTTCTAATGCTTGCTGGAGTTTATGGTCAAAAATATCAATAGCGATAATAGGCATAGCATTGGCTAAACTAGCCGCCATCACTGCACTTAGCCCCACACCACCGACTCCAAAGATGGCCACGCTACTACCGGGGGTAACCCGCAGGGTATTCAACACTACCCCAGCTCCAGTGGGAATTGCACACCCCAATAATGCTGCCTCACGCAGAGGCATGGCTTCTGGAATGGGGATAATCCGGTTTTCTGAGATGATGGCTGATTCCAGAAAGGTGCTGATGGCTCCAGAGTTGATGGCTCCCTGACTGCCCTGATACTGAGTAGAAGGGACATCCCGCCCTTGCCCTTTAATCCAAGACAGTACAACGCGATCGCCGGGTTTAACCTTGGTCACCTCAGCACCCACATCGCGTACAACTCCTGCCCCCTCATGTCCTAACGTGTGAGGAAGATAGCGGTCTGGCCCTCGCTTGCCCCGCACTTCTGAAAGTTGAGTATGGCAAACCCCGCTGTAGGCAATATCTACCAACACTTGGCCGGGTTTGAGGGCAGGTAGGGTGAGTTCCTCAAGGCGGAGTGGTTCGTTGAGGGCGTAAAGAACGGCTGCTTTAGTGGTCATCAGAGTGCTGATCCTGTGCTAGTTGTTGACGCAATGCAGCTAACTGCTGTTCGGCTTGCTCTGCCCGCTGGCGTTCTTGCTCTGCCCGCTGGCGTTCTTGCTCTGCCCGCTGGCGCTCTTGCTCTGCCCGCTGGCGCTCTTGCTCTGCCCGCTGACGCTCTTGTTCTAACGCTGACCGAGTTTGCTGTAACTCTTGCCTGGCTTGAATCAACAACTCTTCGGCGATCGTGTAACGTTCGCCAGCTTCGTTATACCAGAACAGCCACTCTCGGGTTATGGCTTGGTAGGTGCCGATGTCATAGCCAATGCCCAAATCAATATCTGGGATCCAGATAGGGTTCCCCTCTAGGCGGCGATAGCGATTGTTAACTAAGTGATACACCTCCAGCTTTTGATGCTGATTGGGTGAAAGCTTCCGCCGTTGATCAGTGCGACGTGGCTTGCCACCTAGAGGGTTGTACACTACATAGTACGGTACCCCGAACTGGGCGTATAGTCGCTTTTTCCAGTCATACTCACCATTGTAGGTTTCAGACACCACTTCCAGAAATAACTTGGGGATAATGTTACTCTCTTCCCACAGCACATAGCTAAGTCGCAAGCGCTCTGACTTGACTCGTGGCACACCCAAGCTGAGAAATCCATCGGGAATGATGGGTGGCTTGTAGGGATGGTAGTAAATTCCCATATCCACGCCCCAGTACCAGTCTTGACGATCGGCCCAAATCACTGACAGAATTGCCAACAACAGATTAGGCACTAGGTTTTGCAGTTCGTTATCCACAGGAGTATCGTCCGAATCTGGCAGGTCGGCAGCAGTGGGCAGATGAATTAGATCGTCTGGATTAAATAGGTGGATCATGGCATGAACATACTGTCAACTAGTAACGGATAGATTACTCAGCAATAAACCAGTAATAGTCGCCAGTGTACCCTACATCCTGAAACAGCTTCACCCAATCATCTACATGCATGTAGGTTAGGGCTGTCAGGTTCCACTTCAGCATATTTTCTTTTTCCTTGTCGTTGCGCCAAGCATCCACAGTGACAAAGGCATGGGCACGGCTGACCCGCTGAATTTCTCGCAGTGCTTGCTTACACTCTTCCAAGGGCAGATTATGCACAGTGTTAATCGAGATCACCAGATC
>JANWZG010000286.1 GCA_025054735.1 Cyanobacteriota bacterium
CTGACCAGTTAATGATGCACCTGAAAACGGGGATGCCCCTGCCCCCCAAGCCTGTGTTGCTCACCTTTGACGATGGCTATGCCGGGCACTATCAATATGCTTATCCACTGTTGAAAAAGTACGGGTATCCAGCCGTATTTTCAATTTTCACGGATAAGGTGGATGGTAAGAAAGCTGGTCGCTCTACGGTTACATGGGCACAATTGAAAGAAATGGCAGCAGATCCATTGATTACAATTGCCTCCCACAGCGTTACCCATCCCCCTGACCTGACTCCGTTTCCCAATGACCAACTTACCTATGAGGTAGTAGAGTCCAAGCGTCGTCTAGAAGAGCAACTTGGGGTTTCTATCAAGTACTTTACCTACCCAGAGGGTAAGTATGACCAGCGAGTTGCTGATGCTGTGAAAGCAGCAGGCTATCATGCAGCATTTACCATGAGTGACACCGATGAAATCTTTGCTGGCCAGTCGGAAAACTTGTTAGCGATCGGGCGCTTTGGTCAGTCTCGCCTAGAAGAAATCTTGCCTCAAGCCTTTGGGGGCAATCCTCTGCCTAGAAAGAGCAGTGGCTTTGACTTTACTGCTCCGATCGAGCGTTCCCAGGCGACCATCAATAACATTCCCCTAGAGTTTATCCATGGTGGTAGGCCGATTACTATTCACGCGAAGAGCCGCTACCAAGTACCAGAGATTTTGCGTGGCACCCCGGCGATCGCAGCTGTGGATGGAGGTTTCTTCTCGTTAGAATATCTAGACTCCAACAAGATGATTGGCCCGGTGATGGGTCACAATACTGGCCGCTTCATTCCCGGTGAAAAGTGGGATCGAGAGAAGATTAAGGGCCGTCCCTTGGTGCTGATTAACCCTAGCCAAGTAAAGTTCATTCCCTTTGACCCCAAACTCCACAACACGCTAGAAGGTGTGCAAGCAGAACTTCCTGGAGTCACTGATGTATTTGTGGCCGCAGCACGATTAGTGAAGGATGGAGTGCCTCAGCCTGCCAAAACCTTTGGTGACCTGTTTGACTTTAATGAGCCTCGTCACCGCGCCTTCTGGGGCATTAACGAGGCAGGACAACCCAAGATTGGTGTGACCGTAGAACCTGTAGGCTCTGTGGAGTTAGGAGAGATTCTCGCTAAGGCTGGCTTCCGGGATGCAGTCATGTTGGATTCAGGCGCTAGCACCTCACTGGCTTATCAAGGTGAGTCGTTGGTAGGCTATGAACCTCGCCCTGTGCCCCATGTAGTTGCCCTAGTGCCCCCCGGAGTCAACTTGCCCAAGCCAGGTTGCCTCATGACGATCGCTGCCCGGCCACAGCAGCCACCAGAGATTTATCCGAAATCTTACTAGTGCATCTCAGTGCTGCCTATAAGGCGTTGGGGGCAAGCATCACATTGGTCTACAACTAGCGCTTGCGGTCAAGCTAGCTAGTAGCATTTCTATCTAGTTGGTCCCAACTAGTTAGAAGCGTGAGTTTGCAGTGCTGGTTTTTAGGATGTGAACTATAATTTGCCGCGTATATTACCCACTCTCGATGTGCAGACTATGAACAAGAGTGAGCTAGTCAATGCTGTAGCTGCTAAAGCCAGCGTCAGTAAGAAGGATGCAGATGCAGTAATCACAGCATTTGTTGATTCCATTATGGAAACAGTTTCTGCTGGAAACAGGGTTACCCTAGTTGGCTTCGGTACTTTTGAGACTAGAGATCGACAGGCTCGTGAGGGGCGTAACCCCCAAACTGGAGATAGGATGACGATTCTAGCGACTCGTGTTCCGGCTTTTTCTGCTGGCAAAGTCTTTAAGGAAAAAGTTGTACCTAAGACTTGAGGGTTACCTGACTGCAAGGGGAGAGGTATAGAAAATTATGTAGAATCCCCAACCCCTAAAGTGTGATGCGTTGAAGACGACCTTGATGCAGTTGCACGACTGAGCGATTGGATAACCGGACTAGGTGTTCGTCGTGGGTAGTCACAATCACCGTGATGCCGATCGCATTCAGCTTCGTTAAAATCTGAATCACTTGCCAAGAGTTGTCAGGGTCAAGGTTACCCGTTGGCTCATCAGCTAGCAGCAGCGGTGGAGTGGAAACAATAGCACGGGCAATGCTGACCCGTTGTTGCTCTCCGCCAGATAGTTGGTCGGGGAAACAGGTTGCTTTGTGTAGTAAGCCTACTGTTTTCAGAGTAGGTTGCAATCGGCGCTGAATCTCACGATGGTTAAACCCCTGGGCGCGCAGCACAAAGGCAATGTTTTCAGCAACTGTGCGATTGGGAATTAGCTTATAGTCTTGAAACACAACCCCAATTTGGCGGCGGAACAGTGCTAAGCGATCGCCCCTAAGCATAGCCACTTGTTGACCATCAACAATCACCTCACCATGGGTTGGCCGCTCTTCACCATGCAGTAACTTCAACAGGGTTGACTTACCACTTCCAGAAGGCCCTGTAATGAACAGAAAGTCCCCTCGCTTGACATCTAAATTCACATCACTGAGGGCAAGGGTGCCGTTGATGTAGGTTTTACTTACCCCCCGCAAACTGACCATCAACTGGGGTGGAGAGTCTGTAAGCGGCAAAACCGATTGTAGTTGCCTAGGAACCACGGTTCCCTGCACTTTGTAGGGAGTTATTTGCCGAGGGCGCTCAGTCGAGATGTCTCGCACCATAGAGTGACTTGCAACCAAAAGAGTTTTGCAAAATAGCCAGCAACTCAACATCTAGCCTTGCCATTGGCAAACAAAGTTGCCTAAGGGGCCAGCATAAGCGCAGACAATCACCTACTATACTCGCTCTTTGGTGGGTTGTCTCTGGGTCAGCCGATAAATTAGACTGCGAACTGCGAATTTTGGTAACGCCAACATTCGCCGCCATCGCCATGGCTCTTGATAGAGGCGATAGATCCATTCCAAGTGATTGTTGCGCAACCACAGCGGAGCACGGGACTTTTGGCCTGCCCAGATGTCAAAGCTGCCACCTACACCAATCCAGATGGAATTAGGACATAGATGACGGTTTTCGGCAATCCAAAATTCCTGACGGGGAACTCCCAGACCTACTAAGATAATCTGAGGTTGCAAGGTTTTGAGAGTCGCTTGCAGACGATCGCGATCGTTAGTATCTAGATAACCATGCTCTACGCCCACAATTTTAATACCCGGCAGCATCGACCGCCAGTGCTGGGCAGCCTTTTCGGCAACATCTGGTTTGCCCCCATAAAAAAACACCGACCATGGGCGATCAGCTTGAACTGAGGCTTTCAATAGGGCTTCAGCCAATTCAATGCCGGGACAACGATTAACTTGCTTGCCATACAGCCAGAAGTAAAACGTAATGCCAGAACCATCAGGTATTACCAGGTCGGCACAGTTTATCACACTGGCCAAATCAGGATTTTGCTGGGCTTGCATGGTCATCTCAGCGTTGAGTGTAACGACATGCATGCCTTCACCTCGTAGCAAACATGACGATACCCAACTCAAGTAATCATCGGAAAGATGAACAGGTAACCCAAGCACGGGGGCTTTTTGGGGGGGCATAGCAATACTCATAGGACTATTCTTCATCACCAGTTAACCAACCTCACAGGTCATTGCTCACTCTACATCACACAGCGTTCTCAGTATTTGACCAAGCTCTAGCTATGGAACAGGGCTACCGAATCCCAATCATGGCAACAGAGAACCGTATCAAGAGCAACCAAGAAGCACTAACTGCTACAATCGTCGCTTCACACATCACCCCAAGATGAATGTTAATCATTTACATTTAACTTTACTTTGGTTAGTACTGGCTTAACAATGCAGTCTTAGACTACCAGCTTAGGATTGAGAGGGACTAACGCAGCGATCGTCCGTACTCCTGCGCAATAATGTGAAGGGCAGAGTTTAGTGGCTGGGATGACTATCCTTGCTTACTTGTATCAGGATCCATTGTTATCTGTAGCAGCAGAGCCGCAGTGGCAGCAAGTGGTTGATCGAGTCTATCGTGATGTAGGCGATCGCACCCAGCGCCAGCAACTATTGCAAGACTGTCAGGCAGAATCGCCAGACTATGTATTGATTCAGCATCTGGCTGATTTAGGAGACTCAGTAGCTGATGTCGTGGCTTGTCTAGCCCAATTCGAGGCGCTCGGCACTGCTGTGATCACAGTGGACGCGGGGGCAACAACGCCAGCAACGCTAGAGTTACTGAAGTCTCTCCAAACTGAACAGCACCGCCGTCACATTCAGCGTGGTCATGCACGTAATCGGCTCAGGGCATTGCCCCCTCCAGGAGCAGCTCCCTACGGTTATCGACGTGGTAAGGATAGGTATGTGATCGATCGCAGTACAGCGCCGATTGTGAAAGACTTTTTTGAGCAGTTTTTACTCTATGGTTCGTTGCGTCGTGCAGTCCGGCATCTTGCCCGCAAATATGGCAAAACCATCTCTGTCTCTACAGGACGACGCTGGTTAACTAGCCCAGTCTATCGAGGTGATTTAGCCTACACAACAGGTCATGTGATTCTTAACACCCATACTCCTATTCTGGCTCGCGAAGAAGCAGCTCAGATTGATCGATTACTTCGTCGCAACCAGTCACTACCTCGGCGATCGGCTAGCGCCCCACGGTCACTGTCTGGTTTAGTTGTCTGCGATGCTTGCGGATCTGGAATGACCATTAGCCAAGTTAGCCGTCGTGGTGTTGGTCGCCGATCTACTGATAACCATGAGTCAGCCCATTATCTATATCTGCGTCCGATCGCCTGTAGGCAGCACCCTAAGTGCAAATCCATTCCCTACAATCAAGTTCTCCACCAGACGATTCAGCGCATCTGTCATGACTTACCTGCTGCTATTGCGGGCACTCCTCTACCCAATCTAGACCGCGTAAAGCAAGGTATTCAGCAGGCAATTATGCAGAAACAGCAAATCATAGCTCAGTTGCCTGACTTAACCCACACAGGTGTTTTGGACTCAGAGACTGCAGCACTGCGGACTTACAAATTGCAGGCAGAGATTGCTCAGTTACAAGGTCAGCTTGCTCAGTTGCCACCGGTTGATTTAGCTGCACTGATGCCCACAGTGTCATTGCCCCAGTTCTGGCTAGACCTATCTGAGTCAGAGCGACGGTTTTATTTTCGAGAGTTCATCCGTCAAATTCGGCTTGTTCGTAACGTAGGCAACACCTGGGAACTTCAGTTGGTGTTTATTTTCTAATGTTGGAGTACACATATCCGCAGTGTTGGATATTGAAGTACTGGCCTGAAATCAGGTTGCTCAAACTTCAGCAAGTCTAGG
>JANWZG010000287.1 GCA_025054735.1 Cyanobacteriota bacterium
CTTTTATTTTACACTTCAAAGTTTCAATTTGAAAACCATTTTTATTTGATTTGCAGATCTGTTCTTTTTACAAATGCTCACTTTGTATTTGTTGATTTGGTCACAAATCTTGGCCCAACCCAGACCATCGGTATTGTGGTTAAGGTAGTTCTCATTTGCCCCAAGATTGCCCCTTACCTTGAGAAGCGCTTCTCAATTCTGTTTAACCACTATGAAGCGTCACCTCGAGATGTTGTGCAGTGGTTGATTGACTGTCTAGAGAACCTGAATGTCGCGTTTTCAATCAACCTGGGTTCAGCAGACTTATCATTTATTCGCTGATAAATCGGTACAGATGGCCCGCTCAGTCATGGCTAATTTGCGTTACGATCGGGGGCTGTTCGTTGTTTAAGTTTTTTCACCATGGGCACAAAGCCGACGATCGCGGTTACTCACCTAGGCTGTGAGAAAAACCGCATTGATACTGAACATATGTTGGGATTGTTGGCGCAGGCAGGATATGATGTCAGCGCCAGTGATGAATCGGCTGATTATGTATTGGTGAACACCTGTAGCTTTATCCAGGCGGCCCGTGAAGAGTCAGTACGCACTATTGTGGAGCTAGCAGAAGCCAACAAGAAAATTGTGATTACGGGCTGTATGGCCCAGCATTTTCACCAGGAATTGCTGGCAGAATTGCCGGAAGCTGTGGCGATTGTAGGCACAGGTGACTATCACAAGATAGTAGATGTTATGCAGCGGGTGGAGAAGGGGGAGCGCGTTCAAGAAGTTTCGCCAGAGCCAACCTACATTGCTGATGAGACTACTCCTCGGTATCGAACGACGACTGAAGGGACTGCTTACCTGCGCATCGCAGAAGGGTGCGATTACCGCTGTGCATTTTGCATCATTCCCCACCTGCGGGGTAATCAGCGATCGCGAACCATTGAGTCAATCGTTGCTGAGGCTCAACAACTAGCAGCCGAGGGGGTAAAGGAATTAATTCTCATCTCTCAAATTACGACAAATTATGGGCGAGACATCTATGGAGAACCAAAACTAGCCGAGCTATTGCGAGCTTTAGGTCAAGTAGACATTCCCTGGATCCGAATTCACTATGCCTATCCTACGGGATTAACCACCGATGTGATTGCTGCTATTCAAGAAACTCCCAACGTGTTGCCATACCTAGATCTCCCTTTGCAGCATTCCCATCCAGAGATCCTACGGGCAATGAACCGTCCGTGGCAAGCAGGTGTGAATGATGCTGTCATTGATCGCATTAAAACTGCGCTTCCTAATGCGACTCTGCGGACGACATTTATTGTTGGGTTTCCAGGAGAGACCGAAGCTCATGTTCAACATCTATTAGCCTTTGTGCAGCGCCACCAGTTTCACCATGTGGGGGTTTTTACCTTTTCACCAGAGGAGGGTACTCCAGCAAGTCAGTTACCGAATCAAGTACCTCAGGCAGTAATGGACGATCGTCGTCGGATGGTCATGCAAGCCCAACAGCCCATCTCCTTACGCCATAACCAGGCAGCCATTGGCACCACTGTTGATGTTCTTGTCGAGCAGGAGCATCCAGAAACAGGTGAGTTAATCGGGCGGTCAAGTCGGTTCTCTCCTGATGTAGATGGACTGGTCTATTTATCAGGCCAGGCGCAATTAGGGACGATCGTTCCTGCCCATATTACTGGTGCTGATGTTTACGACCTCTATGGGCAGGTAGTCACACTATAAAAAATATAAAAAATAAAAAAAGACCCTACACACGCATAACCTACGTACATAAGAAGAAATAGGCCCTACATAGACGCAGGGCCTGCTACTCACCTAATTCAAACGTAAACTGTTCCGCTAAGCCTTAGAACAGGAAGGTGGTGCGTAAGGTACCAATGATCACGTCATCGGTTGTGCTGGTTTGACCAGGAGCTGTTAACCAGATAACACCGGGAGTAATAGAAATATTGTCAGTGAGCTGGTACCGATAGAAGCCCTCAATATGGAATGGGGTTGCATTATTGGCTGGCAGACCAGTGAAGGTACTGCTAGCAGCATAGGGCTGAGCACCAACAAGAATGCCTCCTAGATTACCCTTTTTACCAAGATCGGGGAATGCCAAACCGATAGCATAGCTGTAAATATCAGCCGTTGCACCACCAGCCGTTGCATTCGCCTTAGTGTAGTTGAACCAACCGTTGATAGTAAGCCATGGTGCTGCTGTCCAAGTAGCTGAAACACCAAACGAGTCGGTGGTGTAGGTGCCAACACCAATATTCGCTACACCGGTACCAACAGTACCAAACAGCGGTAGATCGTTGTTAAAGTAGCCACGATTATAGGTCAAACCAATACCAAACTTATCACTAGGTCGGAATGTCAACTGAGCCAGAGCGGCGTAGCTACCGTTAAACAAGCCTTTGCCAGGAATGGGGTTTGCAGCGTTGACATTTGCCATGTAGCCACCGGACAAGGAGATAGCATCGGTGAAATCATAGCTGAACAGTATACCTGCACCCGTACCATCCACAATCCGGTAGATGGGGTTACGTTGACCAAATAGTGATAGAGAGCCTTGACCGCCATCAAAGTCTTCAAAGAAGGGGTTCAAGGTAGGAATCAAGTCAGGCCAGTAACCAGCGTTGGCTTCGATCGCAATCTTTAACTTGTCACCAACGGGGAAGGTGTAATTCAAAGTATCCAGAATGAAACGTGAGTCACCCGCAAAGTTACCCAAATCGAAAGTCTGTCCACTTTGAAAATCACCAATCCCAGACAAAGGAGCAGCTTGGAAATTTCCAGTTTGGAATCGAGTCCACAGAGTATCTTTACCTGTGAAGCTAGTTAAGAAATTGAGACGAACCCGATTGAGGAAGACCGTATTAAATTCAGGTACGCCGTTAGTGCCACCGAAGTTATCTGTAATAGCAAAAATCGCTTCCCCAGACAGCTTGGTAGTTGTAGAGAACTGCTGAGCTTCCAAGGTGGCAGTGCGTGCTTCGAGGGCATCAACTCGGCCTCGCAGAGTGGCAAGTTCGGCAGAAAACTCCTCCTGAAGCTTCTGTAGAGCAGCCAAGTCATCCTTGGATACCAAGTTAGCAGTGCCTTGAGCAATCAACTCGCTAACTTTATCCATACAGGCATTGAGACCAGCTGCAAACTCAAAGCGACTCAGGGGACGATTACCTCGGAAAGTGCCGTCAGGATAGCCAACAATACAGCCATAGCGCTCAACTAGTGATTGCAGAGATTGGTAAGCCCAGTCAGTTGGCTGCACATCAGAGAGCTGAGAGACTGATGTAACCTGAGCCATAGGGTTTGGGCGACCCTCGCTACCGTAGCGACTGAGCTGATTAATAACAGCCCCGTTATCAGCAGGGGTAGCAGTAGGAACTGTTGCGCTACCAGAAAAAGTTTGCGCTAGCAGCATCTCGGGCGCTTGGGGAGCAGGAACCATGGGCTGCACCGTAGTTACATCAGATGATGCAGCTTGAAGTGTGTGCAATGCACTCTTGCTGGCATCAGGTGCCTCTGCCGCAATGGCGGTGCTAGATACAGCAACAAATGCACCCAGCAATGCCGGACTTACAACTAATGTCCTCAACAATGTTTTTGACATATATACCTCTGTTTCCTCACACCTAGAATGTAGAACGATTATAGCGCTGTCGATCTAAATCGACAAACCCAGGACTTAGCAAGCGACTGTAGGTATCTGCGTAGGCTAAACTCTTTACTACAGGGCCTGCACTAACCTATGCAGACCGATGAGTCCAACATACAAGGTGAGTACCTTCCAAAAATGTATTTTAGACTACATCCTTGGGAAACACAACTAATTAGTTGCGCCTTAGTTGCGCTGCTGACTCGTTGCTAGTTTGTTGTAAGGTTATAGAAACTAATTGGCTCATGATGATTAGGAACACGATCGCCTTAACTTCATCAAACCCTAATAACTGAGCTGTGACTGGTCTAGAGGTTAGGGGCTAGGGGAAAGATTGTGATATTACTACTCCTAGACCGTTGCCAAAGGAGCGATCGCGTGCCTGACTCAACTTCAATGCCCACGAGTGACTCTGTGGATATAGACCAGTACCTGGAACAGATGGCTGCTATTGTAGGCATCACGCTGCACCTTGACTACAAACCTGGAGTCAAGGCTAACTTAGAACGATTGCAGGCTATTGCTCAGTTGTTTCTGGAGTTTCCATTGCCCGATGACATAGATGCTGCACCTGTGTTTTACCCATGACCAAGCCGATCGCTGATGCTACAAGTATTGCCACTGCCGTTAGGGGTAAAGAAGTTACCGCTCGCGAGGTTGTTGCTGCTGCCCTCGCCCGCATCGCCGAGTATAACCAAACGCTGAACTGTTTCACGACGGTTTTGGCAGAGCAAGCGCTAGCGGATGCTGATCGGATTGATTACACCATTGCTCAAGGTAAGGATCCAGGAGTTTTAGCAGGTGTTCCCTTCGCAGTCAAAGATTTGTTTGATATTGCAGGAGTCACCACGCTGGCGGGGTCAAAAATCAAGGCTGAGGAGCCACCTGCTGCTCAAGATGCTACGTTGATTGTTCGCCTCTGTCAGGCAGGAGCCATCTTGGTAGGAGCGCTAATGATGGATGAGTATGCCTATGGCTTCACAACAGAAAACTATCACTATGGCAGTACTCGCAATCCCCATGACCTCAACCGGGTAGCAGGCGGCTCCTCTGGTGGCTGTGGTGCAGCGACAGCGGCAGGTCTAGTTCCCCTATCCCTAGGGTCTGATACCAACGGCTCTATTCGAGTGCCTGCGTCATTTTGTGGTGTATTTGGTCTGAAGCCGACCTATGGTCGGCTCTCTAGAGCTTACACATACCCCTTTTGCAGCAGTTTGGATCACATGGGTGTCTATGGGCGATCGGTGCGGGATGTAGCCCTAGCCTACGACTTGATGCAGGGATATGACCCAGCAGATCCTGTTTGCACAACCCGGCCTCCTGATCTGTGTCTGCCAGAACTGGCTAAGGGCATTGATGGCTTGCGGATTGCTGTGGCAGATGACTATTTTGCCAGAGGTGGATTACCAGAGGTCTTTGCGGCTGTTGAACAGGTTGCTACGGCACTGGATGCTACAGCGCGGGTAACTATTCCAGAGGCCAAGCGGGCGAGGGCAGCGGCGTTTATAATCACGAGTGTTGAGGGTGCCAATCTGCACCTTCAGCGCTTACAGCATCGTCCCCAGGATTTTGATCCTGCAACTCGCGATCGTCTGCTAGCGGGCACGTTGATTCCTGGTGTTTGGT
>JANWZG010000288.1 GCA_025054735.1 Cyanobacteriota bacterium
TTTGCCGGTCTGTCGGGGGGCGTGGATGACGAAATAGGTTTCTTGCGCAATCAGGCGCTCCAGTTGCGGCAACCGGCTAGTGGGGGGCAGCATGTAGTGAATGTCGGCACGGCAGGGGCCAGCGGTGTTGAACCAGCGGGGCATAGGATGGCTAGGGAATGAACTGGTCTTAGCTTATCTTGTTTCCCGTAGTTGGTAGTCATGGCATTCAATGAACACGATCGGCACCGCTGTAGATGCAGAAGATTCTTGCTAGCATTGAACAGAAATTAAGTTAGCGCTAGAGACAATCGCCAACCAATGCAGCCCCCCTATGGATGTGAGACTGGCTTACAGCAAGATTTACAACAAACCATACTGGATTTTGCAGATATTCAAGCAGAGTTGAACTATCGGCGGGCACAAGATGTACTAGCTCAACTGGTGAGCCGCCTGGATTTGTCTCCTCAAGAGCGGCGTGGCCTAGAGTCAGAGATTCAAGGGCTACAAGCCATGCTGGATAAGCTGAACCAGGCAGTCGTTCATATTGCCGTGTTTGGCATGGTGGGTCGGGGCAAGTCATCAGTGCTGAATGCCTTAATAGGACAGGAGGTGTTTGCAGTAGGGCCTACCCACGGAGTAACGCGGGATGTATCCAGCACGTCTTGGAGTTTGCGCCAGGAGACCGTTGCGGGCAGCGATCGTCCCCTAGTCAGGTTTGCATTGCGTGGTACTGACCAATCTCGTGTGGAATTAATTGATACTCCTGGCATTGATGAGGTAGCGGGAGAAGAGCGGGAACGGCTGGCAACAGAGGTAGCACGGCAGGCGGATCTGATTTTGTTTGTGGTAGCGGGAGATATTACCCAGGTGGAATACAACGCTCTTCGTCACCTGCGGGAAGCCAGCAAGCCTATGGTGTTGGTATTCAACAAAATTGACCAATATCCTGATGCCGATCGTATGGCAATTTACCACAAGATTCGAGACGAGCGGGTGCGGGAGTTGCTCTCTCCTGATGAGATTGTTATGGCGGCAGCATCACCACTGGTAGCAACAGCCGTGCGTAACGCAGAGGGCAAGGTATCGGCACAACTGAGCCGGGGTAAGCCCCAAGTAGATGATTTGAAGCTAAAAATCTTGGAGATTCTGGATCGGGAAGGAAAATCCCTTGTGGCCCTGAATACTATGCTTTATGCAGATGATGTCAATACACAAGTAGTAAACCGGAAAGCTGTGATTCGCGATCGCAGTGCCAATCAAATTATCTGGAACAGCACTATCACTAAGGCCATGGCGATCGCCCTTAATCCCCTGACGGTCTTAGACTTACTCAGTGGTGCTGTGATTGATGTTGCTATGATCCTGACCCTCTCTCGCCTCTATGGCATTGACATGACCCAACAGGGAGCTGTGGCTCTATTGCAAAAAATTGCCCTCAGCATGGGGGGCATTGGTGCCAGCGAGTTACTAGCCACTCTAGGACTCAGTTCCCTTAAGAGCTTGCTGGGTCTGTCAACTGCGGCCACTGGCGGAGCAGCCCTCGCCCCCTATCTGTCTGTTGCTATTACCCAAGCAGGCGTTGCTGGGGTGGCTACCTATGGCATTGGACAAGTAGCAAAGACATATCTGCTCAATGGGGCTTCCTGGGGAGCCGATGGCCCCAAGGCTGTCGTCACTCGCATTCTAGAGTCCTTAGACGAAGAGACAATTCTAGGGCGGATTAAGGATGAGCTGCAACAGAAGTTGCGATCGGTCATGGGCGATCGTAGCTGAATCACTGGCTTAGTTGCTGCTGGCTTATAAGCAGGAGATAACAGCCCTTCGATAGCTTTCATGAGCTATGTGATACATCTCTGGATTGCGTTGGATAAATAAAATGCACATATTCACACAATGCAGAGACTTTTCGCCAGGGCTAAGCGTTATATCATGCAATCCTGAAATCAGGACAAGACCAATGCCTTGTCTCTAATTTTGGGCAGTCAGCAATAATCTCCAGGTGATTAGCCCCGAATTCACGATGTTGTTGAATTCTGAGAAATTCGTATAGTCAGCCTAGAGAAAACCAATGGCAGAATCCTATGGTCTTTAACACACAATTAATAAAGACCACAGCAGAGAAAAGATTTGCCTATGTTTGCACAACTACCAGAGCGACAAATGCATTGGGTTCGCTGGGCGTTGACTGTGGGCTGGCTACTCATCATTGCCTCCCTGTTTTACGACCCCTGGACATCAGCACTCACCACACCCGATCATCCTTGGAGTCCTTTGCGATTATCACCTGTCTGTGTACAGGTGCAGGGAAAATGCTTATCTGAGCAACCCTATCCATTAGGAACAACCCTCTTCTGGGGAGTCGTTGTACCCTCTGCAATCTTTATTCTGCTAGTGTTTGGTCATGAGCTATGGCGGCGAATTTGCCCACTCTCCTTTTTGTCTCAAATTCCTCGTGCTTTGGGATGGCAGCGACAGTTTAAGCGAGAGAATAAAGCAACAGGTAAAGTGCGCTACGAGTTGGCCAAGGTTGACCCAAATTCATGGCTGGGTCGAAACTATCCCTATGTGCAATTTGGCTGGCTGTTTGCTGGATTGTGCGGGCGAATTTTGTTTTTTAATGCCGATCGTCTAGTGTTAGCAGGCTGGTTGTTATTTACCATCGCAGCCGCGATCGCAGTAGGCTACTGGTATAGTGGCAAGTCGTGGTGTCAGTACTTCTGTCCAATGGCTCCCGTGCAAAGCATCTACAGTGAACCAGGGGGCTTATTAAGTAGTAAAGCCCACACCAGTGAGCGACTGATTACGCAATCGATGTGTCGTGTAGTGTTAGCAGATGGTAAAGAGCAAAGTGCTTGCGTCGCCTGTCAAAATCCTTGCATTGACATTGATGCCGAGCGCACCTATTGGAATAGCTTAAACAAACCCGAAACCTCGTTCCTGCGCTATGGCTATGTCGGCCTAGTGATTGGCTATTTTGGCTATTACTATCTCTATGCAGGTAACTGGAACTATTACTTTTCTGGGGCGTGGGCGCGGCAAACGGATCAACTTGCTTCGCTATTCGACCCTGGACTTTACCTGTTTGGGCAAACAATCAATGTTCCCAAACTAGTTGCAGTGCCACTAGTGCTAGGGGTCTGTACGGCGATCGGGTATTGGGGTGGAAGATGGCTTGAGAACCGCATTAAAGCCTATAGTCGGCAGCATCAGCCAAATCTATCGAGCGAGACGATTCGCCATCGTATCTTTAGCCTGTGTACCTTTGGAATTTTTAATATTTTCTTTATCTTTGGAGGTCGTCCTCTGGTGCTGCTGCTCCCTTGGTCAGTGCAATATCTCTACGATCTGGGTTTAGTAGCGCTGAGTACCCTCTGGCTCTATAAAGTCTGGCAGCGGAGTTCTGATCTTTATTCTCGCGAAAATCTAGCAAATCGATTCCGCAAACAGTTAGAGAAATTACAACTTAATGTCGCACAGTTTTTGGAAGGGCGATCGCTCAGCGATCTAAACACCCATGAAGTGTATGTATTAGCTAAGGTGCTTCCTGGTTTTACCCGCGAAAAACGACATCAGGCATACAAAGGAGTTGTGCGAGAAGCATTAGAAGAAGGGTATGTGAACTACTCCAGTAGTCTGGAAGTTTTGCAGCAAATGCGCCAGGAACTAGGCATTACGGATGACGAACACCGGCTTGTCCTAGAGGAATTGGGCATTGAAGATCCAGAGTTGCTCAATCCGGATCGCAGACGCAGCTTAGAAAATCAAATACGGTTAAGCGGCTATCGCCAATCACTGGAGCGGTTAATGTTGCTGCAGCAGAAACAGCTTGACCGCTCGGCATTTGAGCAACCATCATTTCAGAATTCAGCCGACGTTCATGCTCTGCGTCGTCAATATTCCATCACTCCCCAGGAAGAAGAATGGATTCTCAGTGGATTTTCGGGTAGTGCGAGCAGTATCAAAAAAGCTGAGTTTCTTCTAGCACAACTCCCTGAATTGATTGACTGTTACTGTGCTCTGCATCAACCAATACTACACAAGCATCAAGCCGTACTAAACCTTCTCCAAGAAAATATCAGACATAAGGAAGAGCTAATTGTACGATCGCTTCTTGAAACTTTGGCAATGCTTCAGTCTGATCCAGCAGCGTTCACTCTGGCACAAGACTTGCAGCAGGCATCGCCCGCCACGTTAGGAGAGATTTTAGCGCAAGAGAACTGGAGCGATCGCCTGCCAGCCGCAATCCTGCAATGCTTAACCCAACCCGGAGCCATACCTAGTTCCTGTTCGCTAGAACTCTCCGCCCAGACTATACTGAGTCGTTTAGAAGCATTGCTGCAAGATCAAAATCCGATGATACAGGCAGCAGCACTATATATCATTGCTCAACTAGATATAGAACGCAGTCAGGCAATCGCTCACCATCATCGCCATCAATTCAGTTCTCGGCTGGTTCAAGAGACGATCGAGCAATTGTTGTCGTGGAAATCATTATCCACTGCACCCCCATCTCTGACCGAATTTCCAACGCTAGAGAAATTAATCTATCTATTTAACAGTGACTTCTTCCACCGGATGCAGAGTGAAACGCTCATTGCTCTTGCCAATCGGGCAGAGACAAGAACTTACAGTGCCGGAGGAATCATCACAGAAGCAGGCGATACCTGTCGAGAGTTGTTGCTTTTAATGGAAGGTGATGCCGAGGTTCACTATCAAACTGGCTCTGAAATTCGGGTAGAGCCGCTTCATCCTGGACAAACGCTAGACGAATTAGAGGTTTTGGCCCATAGCAACTCAGAAAATACAATCATTGCAGCTAGCGAAAAAACGCGCATTTTAGCCATTTCAGTCAATGCTTTTGACGACCTGCTTGACCATGACCCAGATTTTGCCCGACGGGTTTTGGAATTGGAAAGTCGGCAGCTACAGCGGTTCGTGCGGTCAGTACAACTTCTCTAGAGTAACTGGCCATATCTGACAAATTTCGTTCATCTGGTTATCACCCAATCCAGAAGCCCAAGGTGATTCTAGCGGGGTTTTCATGTTGTAGTGGTTGTCGATTTCAGTGTTACTTATTCAACATTACTTACTTAGTGTTATTGATAAGGTCATCCTGTAATGAGACTTAGTTTATGAACAAGAGCAAGGCCAGTCCTCTGTATCCCTGTCCCTGCTGTGGATACCTAGTCTTGTCTCAGCCACCCCCAGGAACTTATCTAGTCTGCCCTATCTGCTTTTGGGAAGATACTGAAGACCTCTGCAACGTAACCTTGC
>JANWZG010000289.1 GCA_025054735.1 Cyanobacteriota bacterium
AGTCATCGGTGCTAGTGAACTGATCGCTGAGTCTATCTAATGCTGGGATAGTCAACTCCATGCGATCGTCAGCATGAAGTGATGTTTCGTTATCGTAGTCAAGGTCAGCGTAGAAGTAAGTTGCTGGCGTGGTCATGCTCGATTCCTTAGAAACTGTGTGGGCTTGCGATCGTGGATTAAAGTTTGGAACACACCATTGAAAGTCCCCTGTAATTTGGACTAATCGTACAGAACGTTAGTTCCTCATTAGCTAGGTAATGGTCGTGATGCACCCTACATACTTAGTAACAACTGAACAATTGGCAGCAGGTTACCTTTTGTACCTCTTTTGACTCGCTTCAGTAGCAAGCTAAACGACACTTTTTCCCGTAGATATTGGATAGAGGCAATCTTCAGAGCTGTAGAGGCTTTGAAGATAAGCGAAAAGGTTGTACGAGTCTGTCATTCTAATAGCGAAATTATACGGAAGCAATTGTTCAGCCTGGTAGTTCACGTCAAGAATGCTACGTGGTAGGAGTCATGATGGCATTAATTCATCCCGCAATTGAACAGATCTACATCACTGAAAACTGAGTTTCCAGAAGAATTCCCATATTCTCTGGAAAAGTCATCATCAACGTGGATATTGCTCCATTAGCAGCCTGACTTCTTCAGCATGGTAAGAACTGCGGGTTAGGGGTGACGCAACAGTTTGTAAAAAACCAATCGCATTTCCGTACTCTTGCCAGCTTGCAAATTGTGCCGGAGGGATAAACATCTGCACTGGAAGGTGTTTGGGGCTAGGTTGAAGATATTGCCCTATAGTGAGAATATCGCAGTCTACAGCTCGTAAATCCTGCATGACTTCACGCACTTCCGCATCAGTTTCCCCCAAACCCACCATGATCCCCGATTTGGTGTAAGTTTGGGGAGCCAACTCTTTGCACCGGCGCAGCAGTTCTAGCGATCGTTCATAGTTTCCTTGGGGGCGCACTCGCCGATATAAGCGAGGTACAGTTTCAGTGTTATGGTTCAAAACCTCCGGATGAGCTGACAGAATGAGTGCTAGAGCTTCCCAGTTACCACAGAGATCGGGGATCAAGACTTCGATCGTCGTTTGGGGTGAGGCTTGACGCACAGCCTGAATACAAGCCACAAACTGCGTAGCCCCACCATCAGGCAAGTCATCCCGATTCACTGATGTAATCACTACGTGCCTTAGCATCATCCGACTAACAGCCTCAGCTAACCGTAGTGGTTCAGTGGGATCCAGGGCTTTGGGTGTTTTCTCAAAATCAATATCGCAGTAGGGACAGGCACGGGTGCAAGCTGGCCCCATGATCAAAAAGGTAGCGGTACCCTTGTGGAAGCATTCACCAATATTGGGGCACGATGCTTCCTCGCAAACCGTGTTTAGTCCTAAATCCTGCAACACTGATTTGACATTACCAATACGCTCCCACTGGGGAGCTTTTACCCGTAGCCACTCTGGTTTAACTGTCACGTTTTTCGACGAAGAATGTTGTCTGAAGCAATAATTGCTAGGATACTAAAGACTGGCTGACTATTGCCAGCCATTCACGGGATGTAGCGCAGCTTGGTAGCGCACCTCGTTCGGGACGAGGGAGTCGCAGGTTCAAATCCTGTCATCCCGATTTACCACCATGCTCCATAGGGTTGTTGGCAATCTATCGTCACCAACAACCCAGTTTGCAAGCAAACGATTGTAGGCATCGGCGCAAAAATAACCAGCATCCGTAGTTACTGTTGATGAACCATAGTTATTTGTTCCCCAATCTACTTCAATAGTTTGGTTGCCGTAGTCTGTTTAGACAAGCCAATGTGTCACTTTAACATGACGGTAGCTGAATCAGCAGGTTTAGCAACGCGATTGTAGTGCTGATATGGTGCCTCTACTGATTCCCCACCGAGCTAGTACATACCTCTGGGAAGGATTTGCTCTAAATACGTTCAATCACAGATACAAATTTTTGATGGAATACGGATCTGTTCACAACTACAGGAAATATGACAAAAACTACGTGGTTCAAATTCCGTAACGTTTAAACTTTAGGGCAGTGCTTAAGGCTGCGATCGTCAGGGTGAACCTTAGTGGGTGCATGTCACTATTGCCTTCGGCCTTGCTCTCTCTCACCTGGCAAAGGTTTGCACACACGTTAGGGGGGAAATGTTAAGTTGCTCCCTGTTGCTCTTTAGGAGCGAGGGTAACGGGATGATGAGTAGAGAGCCAATGCAAAGGTGACCTGCTCTGGTCACGATCGCCGTAACTCCAGTGGTATGGCAGTGACTGCAAGCAGAATTCAACATCCTATCCATAACCTATTGTGTTCATGACTACATCATCCCTCGTGTCTGCTGTTGATCTTGACCACAGAAAGAGCCAGCCCTTTATCATGCGCCTGCCTCGGAGCTTAAGTTCTTTAGAAACGTGGAGCTTTGGGTTAAGTGGACTGTTTATTTGGCTAGGTACAGCACCTGGAATGCATACTGCCCTTGGCCCCCAGGCGATCTGGATATGGATCCCGACAGCCATCATTGGGATGTTATTGAACTTTCAAGTCAGGCGGTTAGGGATGGCCTGGCAGGAAATGTCTGGAGGCACACCTAACTATGCTGCCCGCTTGTTACGACAATATCCCGGCTTAGCTCGTTATGGGGCGATCGGCTATTGGTTAGGTTGGGTGTCAATTCCACCAATGAATGCCATCATTCTTACAGATTTAATTGCTGCTCTGTTAGAACCCGTTGGCATTGCCTGCCCCATAACTGCCCTGCGCATTGCCCTGACAATCATTCCCTATATCCTGGCATTCAGCGGCACTAGAGCCTTGGGTATTCTACATTCGTTTCTGGTGATTCCCGCAGCCTGTTTTCTGTTGGGTTATAGCATTTATGGCATAGGTTGGCTGATGCTGTCGCCCCAAAGCCCTGGCTTTTTTCCTGAGCGTTGGCCGAGCTTCTCTATTATCGATTGGCTGAAGTGGTACTTTATTGCTGTCTACGCAGCCTATGCGATGGAAACTTCTTCCTCCTTTGTTGCCGACAGTCGCAACCCCGTCAGAACCCTACAGTGCCTCAAAGTAGTAGCCTGGTTGAATCCAGTGGTTTATATTGGAGCATCCTGGGTGTTGATGCGCCTAGCTATATCACCAGAACTAGAAAGCAATGCATTCCTTAATCTGACAGCCTCTGCTCAAGCCTTTTGGGGGTCATCTGCCCATATAATTGTTACATTTCTACTAGCCTCAGGCTGCTTAATGAGTTCGGCCACGGCTGTGTCGAATTCTCCCCGTGTCCTATATCAGCTTGCCCTCGATGGTCACCTCAACCCAGTCTTTGGTGCTGTTTCTAAACAGGGCGTGCTAGGGCCAGGGTTAATTGCCACGCTAGTGCTGAGTCTCATATGTTTACTCTGGGGTGATGTCAGTCGAGTGGTCATGGTCACAGGCACTGGCTATTTGACTTCTATGATGGCGATGCACCTGGGGCAGTGGTTAAACCGCAACCAGCCAGAAGCTCTGTGGCCTCGCTGGTCATTAGCCTTCTTGGTTGTAGAAGGGGCAGCGTTGATTATTGGTGGTTTAGCCTGGAGTTGGTTAGACCTAGTGATAGGGTTGCTGTTGCCGATCGCCGTGCTGGCTGTAAATGCGATGCTGATCTACATCCCGTTTGCTCCTCTGCGGGCATCGTGGTGGTTAGGGCACTATCGACGGCAGTCTTACTACCTCAGTAGAGACCCTATTGTGATGCAAGTAGCCGTGCTGACTGTGCTGATCTGTGGTGCAACTTGCATCGGATGGCTCGTCAGAATGGTGTTGGGCAACCTGACCGCCCAGGCTAACATCGATATTCTGATTGTGCTGGTCATGCTAGTGGCGTTTACAGGGGTGGCGATCGCCTGTTGGACGATGTTGCCTCAAGTAGCTGCGATCGCTGATGCGCGGGAGCAAGCTGAGCATCTATTCGCAATCTCTACCAATGCCATCTTGGTTGTGGATGAAGCTGGTGTTATTCAGCAGGCTAATCCCGCAGCAGAAACCCTCTTTCAAGTGAAATCAGGTCATCTACTCCGCCAGTTCTTGAGGGATGCTATGCCAAACTTGGCTGATTTGCCTCAAGATTGGGCAACTCGCAGCGAACAAATTCTAATTCGTGCTGACCAGACAATCCGCACTGTAGAAATGGCGATTTCCCTACGCTTGCAGCAGGATCACCCTGAATACTTAGTCAACTTGCATGATATTACTGATCGCAAGCAGGCGGAAGAAGCCCTTCGCATCAGTGAACAACGCTTCCGAGATGTTAGCGATGCTGCTGGGGAGTACATCTGGGAGATCGACGCTGATGGTATTTATACATTCGTGACGGAAAAGGCGAAGTTTGTCAAAGGCTATGAACCAGAAGAGCTTCTAGGACATTCTCCCCTAGAGTTTATGCCCGACGAGGATGTTACCCATGTCACAGAGATTTTACGGCAAGCATCGGCTGCCAAAAGCAGTTTCAGGCTCGAACACCGAGACATTACACCCACAGGCGACATTTTCTGGGAAGAAGTCAATGGTTTACCAATGTTGGCCAATGACGGCACTATTATTGGCTTCCGGGGTGTAGGCATGAGCATTACTGAGCGCAAACAGGCAGAGTTGCTCCTGCGACAACAGGCTCAAAACTTAGAAAACACCCTCCAAGAATTGCAACGTACCCAATTTCAACTAGTGCAGAGTGAGAAAATGTCCTCCTTAGGCCAGTTGGTTGCTGGTGTAGCCCATGAAATTAATAATCCTGTGAACTTTATCTATGGAAATCTCACCCATGCCAACGAATATACCCAAGACCTGCTGGCCTTGGTAGCCCTTTATCAACATCATTACCCCAGTCCCCATGCAGAGATCCAGCGCGAAATTGACGACATCGATTTAGAATTTCTGATGGAAGATTTGCCCAAGTTGCTCTCATCTATGCGGGTAGGAGCAGAGCGCATCCAGAAAATCGTTACATCGTTGCGCACGTTTTCTCGCATGGATGAAGCTGATTGCAAGACGGTGGATATTCATGAGGGCATTGATAGCACACTGATGATTTTGCAAAACCGCCTTAAGGCAAGGCCCGATCGTCCTGGCATTGAAATCATCAAACACTATGGCCTGTTGCCCCCAATCGAATGCTATGCTGGCCAGCTAAACCAAGTTTTTATGAACATTTTGTCCAATGCGATCGATGCGCTGGAGGAATCGTTTGATCGTCCCCTAGAAAC
>JANWZG010000290.1 GCA_025054735.1 Cyanobacteriota bacterium
TGGTTTCAAACGTTTGAGAGCTGTTTACAGGCTGCTGTTATGATTGATTAAGGTGAGCAAAGGGTTATGGCATCACAAAACCTTCTGGAATTAGCTAGGCAGGGAAATCCTCAGGCTATTAATGCGTTTTTGGGTCGGATGCTCGAACCCAAGGGCATTACAGCTAAAACTGTGGTACAAGACGATCGCCTCCATCTGTTGCTAGAGTCCAACCAGGCCCTTGATCAAGCTGTACTCGTACCGTTTGTGCATCAAGTGATTTCTAGGCTGGGAGCTACTCGGTTTAAGTCTTTGACAATTTATGGCAAACAGCGCAATCAACAGGGGCAGCCATGGAGCCAAGTGATTAACTTGGCTGAGCCAGATTTGACTCCTTCAAGCACCCATCAAGAGCTAAATGTTCCTTCGCCTCCTCCCGGTGCCCATCAAGAGCTGAATGTCCCTCCACCTCCTCCCATAGTGCCTACTAGATCAGCGTCGAGGGATAACGCTTCTGCTGTGTCGCCCATCCCACCAGTTGCCAGTCCTCCAGACAGTGCTGATCAACCTCAGGTACCAGCACCTCCCCTAGATGTGCCGCAGCCTCAAATACTAGAGCCTTTACGAGATGCTCCACAGTCTCAGGTGCCAGCACCTCCACCAGATGTTCCACAATCACCTGCTAGTGCTGCTACTTCAGCACTGACTCAGTCATTCGAGACTGCTGATGTTACAGTTGATGAGCTAACTGATATTCCCCCCCTTGCTCTGAACTGGGATAGCCAGCTAGATGATCAAACAGCAGCCGATTCTGCTCCTACTAACCCATTGCCACAGGTTTCCCCCCAAGCAACACCAACCTCAGAACCTGTAGCCGAGGATAATGTCTTGGAGGATGAACCTCAGATAGCTGAGGGAGAAATGCCGATCGCCCGGGCGATCGCGGTGGTTGGGTTGGCCCTAGCCCTAGTGGGAATTGTGCTCTTGCAAGGCCGCATGATATCGACCAAGGCTCGTACAACGATTGATCAAGCGGATGCTCTCATTGCTAAAAGCAAGAAACCTGGAGATGTGGACGACATCAAGCGCCTACAGGGTGACATGAATACTGTCATCCAGGAGTTGCGGACAATTCCTGCAATTCCCTTCCTAGTGCCGGATGGAGTCACAGCGAGTGAGAAATTGGATATTCTGCAACAAGAGCAACGTAGACTGCAACAGCGTCTGAAGCAGGAAGATATGGCTACAAAGGTACTTGCTGTCGCTCAGCGCCATGCTCAAGAAGCATCTGATATGGTCAAAGTCTCTCCCAACAACCTGTCAGTTCTGAGGCAAGCGGAACAAAAGTGGGGACTAGCGATCGCCGAACTAGAGAAAGTTCCTAGCAGTACCAATGCCGGTCGAGAGGCTGCCCAAAAACTGCCTACTTACAAGACTAACTATGCTGAGGTCAAAAAACAAATTGCGGCGTTATCCCAACCTAGGACAAGACGCTAGAGCTGGGTTGTAGGTAGTGCTGGATGTAGTTCCCTAGGTTGATATTGCTATCTGTGAGACCTAAAACTATGCTATGGATTCAGTATCGCCTTGTTAGCCGCAGCCATTAACGCAGCACCTGATGACTGCTCTGCCTCTGGGCGTGACGAACTATCAGTAACGGCTGCTAAGCTGGCATAGAGGGTGTGCAAACAACAATGCCCCTACATAAGGATCGTCCCTGGGCTAATAACACCGAAATATCTCGCAGCAATTCGTCAGCATTGACAGGCTTGGTGAAATAGCGCTCGATTCCTAGCTGTCGCCCGCGCTCGCGATCGTCAATCATCGACAGAATAATGATCGGAATACCAGCCGTGCTGGGGTTATATCTCAAAACAGCAGCCACATCAAAACCGCTGATTTGGGGTAGTATCACATCCATAATGATTAAATCTGGCTTTTCAAGAGCAACCTGCTGAATGGCCTGTACACTGCTACCCGTCGTCAGTACGTTATAGCCCTGTGTCTCTAGCTGCTGTTTCAAGAGTTCACAGATGTTTGGATCATCATCTACGACCAATATTGTTTTTTGGGCTTTCTGGGTTGAAATTGGCATCATCACCGTAGGTGATACTGACTGCCCAGATGAGCAAGTGGTTGTCAAGGGTGCAATAGTATTTTCAGGCTGAGCCTGTGGAATTTGAGAAACTGGAGTGGCTAGTTGACGTTGTGCCAACGGCAGGGTGAAGGAAAACGTGCTACCTTTGCCGACAACACTGTTAACCCATATCTGGCCGCCATGATGCTTGATGATTTGATAACAGATAGATAACCCTAACCCTGTACCTTTGGGCTTGTTTGTCAACACATTGCCAACTTGCTTGAATTTATCAAAAACCTTGTCTTGATCCTCCGGAGCAATGCCAATGCCTGTGTCACTAACGCTAATGCAGAGATATTCATTGTCAACCTTGGCAGCACAGCGAACTATGCCTTTAGGCGTAAACTTGACAGCGTTGGACAGCAAATTAATAATGACTTGAACGATACGATCGCGATCAACCTCAACAGTAGGCAACTGACTGGGTATGTCTAACTGAAACTCTAGGCCACTATCCATAAACAAGGGTTCTGTAGCCGCGATCGCCTGATGCAACATGTCCAGTGGGTTCACTGGTACTAGGTTCCAAGTCACTTCTCCCGATTCCATCTTGGCGACATCCAACAAATCATTAATCAACGATGTCAACCGCTCTGCTTCAGAAACGATGATGGTCGAGTTTGCTCTGATTTTGTTTAATACCTTCGTCAGTTTTTGATTGCCAGCTTGCCAACTCAGCAACATGTCCTCCTCTAAGCGCTCTTTAATAATGGAGGCAAATCCTAGGATTGAGGTCAAAGGAGTACGCAACTCGTGGGATACGGTAGAGATAAAATCAGTTTTCATGCGATCAATCTCCCGTTCACGGGTTACATCTCGAATCAGCACAGCAGAACCAAGACACGTAGTCTGCTCAGATGCTTGCTTGAAAATTGCCCTAGCGACCGCTTGTCCAACTCGGCCATGGGCTAGCTCCACTTCAGCTGTAGTGACCGCACCAAGTTGTTGTTGTGCTTGGTGCAATAATTCAATTAACTTCTCAGGCAGCATATGACAGGAGGGCATTGGCATCTCTCCAGAACCAGAAGGTTCTGGTAGTTGATACATCTTTACCAAGGCTAGGTTAAGGCGAATAATGTTGCCATTTGTATCTGCCACCAGCAGGCCGTCGGCTAGGTTGTCTAAGATGGCATTAAGTCCTTGAGCATTGGCTAAAGAATCTTGTAGAGCCGCTTCTGTGCGCTTGCGCTCATTGACTTCTGCCTCTAGTTGTTGGTTAGCAAGCCGCAATGTTTCAGGGCTAGGTAGGGCCAAGGCCATAGGTATAAGCGGAACTAATATAATCGCAGTAGACATGGAAACTAGGGCAGTAAACACCTTGACCACAGTTGATAGCCAATAGGTAGGGTGCCAAAGTGTCCATATATCCATAATGTGACCGGTACCACAGGCCACAATGAACAAGCCAAACAGGGCAAAGATCCAACTGAATGGCAAGTCTTTGCGCCGTTGAATAAAGATAATCAGCGTAATTGGAATCGAGAAATAGGCGACAGCGATCGCTGTATCTGATACGACATTAAGCCAGACTAACTCCGGTCGCCACAGATAGCAGTGACCGTGGGGCATAAACAAACTTGTATCCAGCAGAGCATTCCAGAACGATACCATAGGCTTGTGGTTGGGGTACTAGATATACGCATCCTAGGCAACTAAGTAAAAAACCAACATCAGTTGATCTACTGAAAGTAGCCATGGTTCCTTGCCTGTAAACTAGCCCAGAATCTCTTGTGACACAGCTAAGTAATTGAAGGTATAAAATATTACCATAATCATGTTACGATGAGACTTTAAGCTCTTGCTACGAAGCGATAGGCTTCATCACCTCTAGAGTTGTGTCGAGTGTTTCTAGAGAACTGCCCTGGAAATTCATTGTTTCATCCCTAGGGAGTAGGGTATGAGCTGACTGAATTAGGGCAGCATCCCGTCTAGCCTAAGGTCGTAGCGCAGGTGAGGGAGCAGAGCAGAAAACTATGAACGATTGATAAGGAGTGATTAAGCAGAATTTATATAGATTTAGATAACTACCAAAACTCTACCGATTTACCGTAGTATACTGAAAGTCAAGCATCAGTGATGTGTTACTACTGCAATTTGTTGCTGCAGACCTCAATTCTTCTCATTCCCCTAAGGAGTTATGCTATGCGCATCGCCAACAACATTACGGAGCTAATTGGAAAAACTCCCCTAGTCAGACTACAGCAAATTCCTCAAGCCGAAGGGTGTGTGGCAGATGTGGTGGCAAAACTAGAGGGTTTTAACCCAGCAGCCTCAGTCAAGGATCGGATCGGGATCAGCATGATTCAAGTAGCTGAAGATCAGGGCTTGATTCAACCAGGGAAAACGATTTTGGTAGAGCCGACCTCTGGCAACACGGGTATTGCACTAGCAATGGTAGCTGCCGCCAAAGGTTATCAGTTAATCTTGACCATGCCAGAAACCATGAGTATGGAACGGCGGTTAATGCTGAAAGCCTATGGTGCGCAGTTGGAACTGACACCAGGGGCACAGGGAATGAAAGGGGCGATCGCCCGTGCGGAGGAAATTGTGAGGCAAGTCCCCAATGCCTTTATGCTGCAACAGTTTGCTAATCCGGCCAACCCTAAGGTACACCGAGAAACTACTGCTGAAGAATTGTGGGCAGACACCGATGGCACTATCGATATTCTGATTGCTGGTGTAGGCACGGGTGGTACCATTACAGGAGTAGCCGAGGTGCTGAAGCAGCGCAAGCCAGGATTCCGGGCGATCGCGGTAGAACCAGAGGAAAGCCATGTGCTCTCTGGCGGACAACCAGGCCCCCATAAAATCCAGGGCATTGGTGCGGGGTTTGTGCCCTCCATTCTGAAGATGGAGCTAATTGATGAGGTAATCCAAGTCAACAGCGACACCGCGATCGCCTACAGTCGCCGCCTTGCACGAGAAGAAGGCATATTATCAGGCATCTCTGCTGGTGCAGCCCTTGCTGCTGCGATTCAGGTTGCCAAGCGTCCTGAAAATGCTGGTAAGTTAGTGGTCTTCATCCAGCCCAGCTTTGGGGAACGCTATCTCACCAGTGCACTGTTCAAAGATTTACCTGAAGTAGAGGTGTTTCCAGTCAATGGTGCCAGCCCAGAGTTAGCTT
>JANWZG010000291.1 GCA_025054735.1 Cyanobacteriota bacterium
TTAACCACGGCAGGGTGATGACTTGCACAGCGCCGTTGCGGGTGGTAATGTGATGGGTTTCTAATCGATCGCCCACCACAAAGCCTGGAACTGCCAAATCTCGATAGATGCCTAAACTAGCGCCACCTTGACCTTGGGCATACTGATCATGGTTGCCCACGAGCAATACTGCGGGAATGCGAGCATCGGCAAGGCGGCGAAACTGGCTAGCAAAGGCTTGCTGTAAAACAGGTGTGGGGGTGGCATCAGGAAAAGCATCACCCCCAAATAGCACCAAATCAACAGGCTCAGCCAACGCTCGGTCAATACAGCGACTCAAGGCCGCTACAAAATCCTCCAGTCGGGTATTCAGCCCAGTAGTCGGGTTGATCTGTCCATGAGCCAACCCACTACCCAAGTGAATATCTGACAAGTGGAGGAGCCTAATCATGTGCTGGCCTTCTCAAGAATGCGCTGGACAATCTGCATCCCCGTGACGGCTTGCCACAGAAACAGCCCTACTAGAGCCATATTTAGGGAAATATGGCTGTATCGTGCCCAGTCCTGCCCTTTTTGCATGGAAGGAGCTAAAGCTGCAGAAACAGCGATTAGGCCTGTCATAGCCAGCCCTACAATCAAGTGAGGGCCTACAAATAGCTTGCCGTTGTTGATGTAGGTGACTGCCATGCCGCCGATCGTCCCTAATACCATTAGTGCTAACAGAATCGACCCTGCTTGGTGGTGCTTGATGGAAAATTTGCCCTGAATCAGAGCTTTACGGGTTTCGGCATCAGCACTGCGAGTCTGGCGAACCTTCATGCCTGAATAGGCAGCGTACAACGACAGAGCCAGTAGGCCCCACATCATCACAGGGTGAGCAAACTGTAACCAGAATTTAACCGACGCAGGTAATGCTAAATCCATAAATCTAACGTGTTCTCCGGATAGTGCGAATCAGCAGACTGTTTCATTGGTAGCACGAAACGGCGCGGATTGCGCTTCTCCAGACCAGGTTAGTCTAGGTTTTCCATATGTTGGACTAACAGAATCGGGCCGATCATGGCGATCGAAACTGCATCGGCTTGAATGTCTCCCTCTACTTTTACCCTAGAACCTGCTTGCAATAGCTCCTTGGGGGCCTTTTTTAGTTCATACACTTGCCCATCATCAGTGACCAGTGCCCAGACTCCAGCTCCAAAATTTTTGCGCTCGATCGTGCCCTGAACTGTCATGCTCATGCAAAACGTCCTCCATGGCCAGGTTTAGCTGCTAGATAGGCAAGGCCATAACACAATAGCGCATTGATAGCTAAGAAACCCCTTGCTAGTAACCCATTTCCTAACCAGACCATGTGAGGTACCCACACAGCGCTAACCATTAGGCAACTGGCAATCCCTATGCTGGTACCGATCGCAAACCACTTCCCTTGAGGGTGACCCAACAGTAGCACCACTAACCCTAGGGGAATCAGCACACTAGCGAACAGTGGATTCAGGGCACTACTACCTTGGATAGCTGTCCCTAGTTCAGGAATTGAACTCCCTAACAGACGCAACGGATATTGCGGCAAATCAAAAATATAGAGACCGCGCAGGGGAAACAGACCACTGCTGCCCAGCACTAGCCCTGTGGAGAGTGACCAACTCCAGGCAAAGGGGAAGTAGTTACGCAGAAACCATGCCAACAGATAGGAACCCAGCACCATTGCCAGTTTGGGCAACAGCGCAACAACGCCGCCATCCAACCAAAAAACAGGATTGAGGTAGCCATTGTCTCGCAACCAGCGGAAAAAGTCAGGAATTGAGAGTTGACCGCGCGTGGCTAGCTTGACCGCAGCAGCAGCATCTAACTGTCCGGCACCATAGTAATTGAGGCCATCGTCAGCAACTTTTCGGGCTGACTGGGTCAAGACTTGGGTAACTTGGTCAGGATCACTTACACCAGCAGCTTTTACCAGTGCAGCAACCCCAGCTACGTGGGGGGCAGCCATGCTCGTACCTTGAAAGGCTGCAAAGATAGCATTACCCGTTTCAGGGTCGATCGTATTCTGCAAAATACCCCCTGCTTCCCCGCTGTCTGTAGAGCCACCAGGGGCAGAAATATCTACACCCGCCCCATAGTTGGAGTAGGATGCTTTCTCGCCAGCCGCATTTAGGGCAGATACACCAATGACGTGGGGATAGCGGGCTGGATAGGAAGCATTGTTAGTATTGGCATTGCCCGCAGCGGCTACAATCACGACTCCCTTACTGTGGGCATAGTTGATAGCTTCCTGCATCAATGCACTTTCACCGCCCCCTCCTAGACTCATGTTGATGACCTGAGCACCGTTGTCAGCCGCAAAGCGAATTGCTTCTGCAATATCAGCAATTGTCCCTGTGCCAGACTCATCCAATACCTTAAGGGGCATCAGGCTAGCCTCGTAGGCAATTCCAGCTACGCCGTAGTTATTGTTGGTCGATTGCGCAATTGTCCCAGCCACATGGGTACCATGGCCGTAGTCATCGGTTGCTTCTGGGCGATCGTGAACAAAGTCATACCCTTCCACAAACTTGGTTTTTGCCAAGTCTGGAACGGGACTAATTCCTGTATCAATCACAGCTACGGTTACCCCACTGCCCCTAGTTTCATCCCAAGCAGCTTCAAGATTAATGCTGCGGAAGTTCCACTGCTTAGGATAGTCTGGATCATTGGGTGCCTCCATGACCCTGTAGCGATAGTTGGGTTCAATAAACTCCGTGTGCTTGGCTAGGGGAGATGCTCTTAGCGAGCGCAGTACAGAGCGATCCCCAGGCAGTACATAGATGTTGTCAGCCGCTGAAAACACACTGTTAAGATGAGGTTGCACCCCATAACCGCGAGCAAGGTTCGTTAACTGCTGCTGGATTACAGATGCAGCAATAGGTTCCCGAAAGTTCACCACGATCGAGTCATAGTCGCCCTGGGTTTTGAGGCCACGATAGCCCGCGATCGCCAGCACTAACCCCAACACAAATAACCCCACAATCAGTAGCCGCCGCATAGCCTTGCTCCAATCAACACTTCACAACCATAACCTACACCTACCAATCTTGCCAGATGAAAGTCTGGCAGTCTCACCAGATAGCTTGTCAGATAGACTCACCAGACATAGCGCTCAAGTTTAAGACATGACTACATCTGGAGCATGTAGTGAGGACTTGAGTCCTCACCGTCAACGTCTTAACTTACTTATGCATTGCCATAAACACAGAGGGATCCCTCCTCAACGCATCAATGGGAATTATCAGCACAGAGATGTAGCCATCAACCTGAGGAAAAATACCTGTAGAGTAGGGGACTGTGGCCACATTGCATTCCCAAACCGTTGTTAACTGGAGAACAAACCTATGGAACATGGATTAGCATGGTTGCCGTTGTTAGCAATATTTTTCTGGCTAGCATGGGCTGGCTGGAACGAATACCAGAAAGTTGAAGCCTATAGGCAGTGGGCACAGCCATTTGAGACTGCGAAATACGACATTTACTCCGTTCTGGGATATGCCAACGGTGCTATCACTTGGGGTTTACCCTCTCGACGAGGGCCAGTTAACCTGCAAACCATTCCCCTAGCTACTGTTCAATCCATTACGCTGATGTTGGATCACCAACCCGTTCAGCCTGACCAAGTTTCCCTTAACAACAAGTCGATCGGCCTACGACTGGGAGGTCGCTCCGTAAGTTTGCAACTCGTACTGACAGACAACCAGACTGTAATCCAGATTCCCTTTACCGACATTACCTTAGCTGATCAATGGCAGCGGTACTTGCAAGCAAAGGTACTAGCAGAAGCATGACTCTATGGGAATTACTCTATGGGAATTATGGTTTGCCTACGAAAAATACCGTTACACTGAAAAGCGCTTAGGTTCGTTGCTAATACTCGGTGCTTGTTGATGGAAATAAGCAGGTAACACTGTTCAGTCCACATCCTACGTCCGTGGTTATGGTAGATATTTCTTCGGTTTCTGAAGCTGAACTTCGCGATCGCCGCGCACAGCTACGAAGGCGGCGGCAGATCAAAAGCTTTCAAAGCATTTGGCGATTGTTTGCAATTACAGGGGCTGCCGTTGGTATGGGTTGGGTAATGACCCATACTGATTGGGTTATCTACAAGCCTGAACAAATTCAGGTAAACGGCAACCAGCGTCTCTCTGCTACTACTGTGCGTTCTATTTTGGCGCTGTCTTATCCACAGTCAATCCTAGCGTTGGATCCTAAAGCCTTGACCGATCAACTGGAAACCAGTGCTCATATCTCTCGCGCAATTGTCGTCCGGACACTCTTTCCACCCCGATTAGTTGTGCACATTACTGAGCGCCATCCAGTCGCGATCGTATCACCCAAGCCCATCAGCATTCAACAGTTGACACAAGCTCAACAGCGCTCAAGCCTGCCCCCTTCAATTGGTCTCATCGATGACCAAGGGAATTTCATGCCCCTACGGGATTATTCGCTAAGTCAGCAAACCCTAGAGGGTTTAGATTTACAAGTTATTGGCATGGATCCAAGCCAATACCCCGATTGGAAGTTTCTATATCCCCTAATTCGAGACAGCATAGTGCCCATTTCAGAACTTGATTGGCAAAATCCTGCTAATTTAGTGCTGAAGACTAGCCTAGGAACTGTGTATATCGGTTCCTATGGAGATAGGTTCCCAACCCAGTTGCAAGCCTTGGCACAGATGCGTCAGATTGTTAATCGTGTTAAGCCTAGTCAGATTGCTTATATCGATCTTCGCGATCCAACGTCCCCTACCTTAGAGTTACGGCGATAGTTGCAACCCTTGACCGATCGCAAATCATCCACGACTATAGTTTTCAAGCGAATCCTTAGCAGATTACGCCTGAAAATGCTAAAGTTTCAAGACTACTTTTTGGCAAATACGGTTACTTTTAAGCAAGTGCGGTTACAATGTGCGACATCTTTGGTTGATAGCTTGGTGATGGGCAGTTAGTTAAAGTTAACTAATGTTGCTGCTTGCTTGCCGAGCACTGGCCATATGACTGTCCAAGATTGGTAAATCATACTTTTCATCAAATCTCGGAAAGTCACGTATGAAAATTAGCTATTCCTAACTTCGATGACATCTGATAGTACACTGGGTTTTATCAATGAGGGGTTACCGACAGACCAGAATTCGTTGTTGCCCGATGGAGATGCTACTGCCAGTCAGCCTGTCAATAATTCTGGATTAGTTCACAATCACGCTTACAGTAAAAACACTATGCACGGGGATGAAAC
>JANWZG010000292.1 GCA_025054735.1 Cyanobacteriota bacterium
GATTGTAATGTTTGGCACAAATCGCCCATCCATAACATCCACATGAATCCAGTCAGCCCCTGCCTTATCTACTGCACGAATTTCATCTCCCAATCGGCTAAAATCGGCAGATAAGATGGAAGGAGCAATCACAACAGACTTAGGGGATGCGCCAGTAGCTTGAGTCATGGTAGCCAGATATCCTCTATATAAGCGTCGGGTTAAGTATATTAAGTGTCAGGCTGAGAATTTGATAGAGCTAGTGCTAAGTTGCGCTAACTTGGTGAAGGTTTCGCCATAGGATGTCGTAATCAGTTTAACAAAAGTTTGTACCGAATTGTTTCCCTACTATGTACTCTTCTCAGAATCGTAGCCTTATAGCATTGATAACCATTGCTGGCCTTGGCACAGTTAACGCTATTTGGTTGCCTCTGGCAACAGCTAATAGTTCGATTCGACGGTCTAGCTCAATCGGCGAGGCTGGGATCAATGCTCTCGTGTTGCACCAGGAACCCTATAACTTGCGGGGACGTAAGATTGCGATTGGTCAAGTTGAGATTGGACGGCCTGGACGATTTGGGGTTGATAAGACCACTGCTCCTCGACAGAACCGTTCTGTTTCCGTAGAGCGAGTTTTTTTCCGAGATGCACCTCCTAAAGTTGGGGCTAACCTGGACTCCCATGCTCAAAATGTCGCTAGCATTATGATTAGCAACAGCAAAGAAGCCCCCGGTGTAGCCCCAGCCGCTAGACTTTATGCTTCAGCAGTGGGTACGTTGCGGCGTAGCGGACAACCAGAGGAATGCTTGGCCTCTCAGCATGTAGCGCTGCAAAATGGTGGAGATGTTCGAGCAATTAACTTTAGCTTTGGTGAGTCCTTGCGAGAAGACCCGCGAGAAGGTGCTCTGCTGGATGGTAATGCTCTACTAACGCAATGTGTAGACTGGTCTAGCCGAGTGCATAATGTGCTGTACGTGGTTGCTGGTAACCAAGGGAAAGGCGGTATCCCTATCCCTACGGATAATTACAACGGCATTAATGTTGCCTATACAACCCGTGTCAATGGTGTATTCAGCCGGGTTGACATTGCGAACTTGGGTGATCCTGCGGCGGGCATTCCTGATCGGATTATAGGTCGAGAAGCCAACCTTGGTGCTCGACGAGCGATCGGCTTGTTAGCTCCTGGCAACGCTATTACTGTTATTAATCCCGATGGTCGGCTTACGGAAACTAGCGGCACTAGCTTTGCAACCCCCCATGTGACTGCAACTGTTGCTCTGCTTCAGGAGTTTGGCGATCGTCAGCTTAGCAAGCGCCAACCCAACTGGACTGTGGATGCTCGCCGTCATGAAGTGATGAAGGCTGTGCTTCTCAATGCAGCCGACAAGCTGATGGATGCTGGTAATGGGTTGGCTCTGGGAATGCAGCGCACTGTGGTTGATCGCAGTGGACGCACATGGTTAGAATCTGATGCCTACCGTGATCCCAACATTCCCCTCAATATTCAGATGGGAACAGGTCATCTCAATGCCTTTCGAGCTTATCAACAGTTTAGTGCTGGACAATGGCAGTCTGACAGTCTTGCACCAGCGATCGGCTGGGACTATAGCGTAGTTTCTGCTGCTAACACTGCTACGGAACCACAATTTCGAGACTACGTGCTCAAACAGCCCCTGCAAAAAGGCAGCTATATTTCTGTGACCCTAGCGTGGAATCGCCAAGTGGACTTAATTGATACCAATGGCAATCAACAGTATGACTTGGGGGAAAGCTTTCGCGATCGTGGATTAAACAACCTAAATCTCTACCTGATGCGAATAGATGATACTAGCAATTCTCAGGCTATTTGGGCATCAACCAGTGACGTAGACAGCGTAGAGCACCTGTTTTACCAGATTCCCGCAACAGGGCGGTATAAAATTCGAGTTCAATACCAGACCCAAGTGAACGACGCTACCCAACCCTATGGGATTGCTTGGTGGTCAGTACCCTCGCAGTAATGTAAACCTTCTCTAGGAGAGGTGCTGTTGACGAGCGATTGTATCCTACAGTAGAACCGTAATGGATTGTTGACATTGCTAATAAACAGCTTGAATGTATGAGGATGAACGTTAAGCATCTAGCTATCGCTGGTTTGGGAGTTCTGGGTATTGTTACTCCAGTGGCAACAACGGCTGCTCCGCAGAGTCAAACAATTCAAGTTGCCCAAATGCCTGAAACACGCCCACCCATAGCAGTAGTTAACCCTAACAAGCCCATCCGGATTCGCGTTATCAATAACGCCAAAGTTGATATTGTTACCGTGCTATTACAACCGGCATCTTCTGAGCGGTACGCAAGGCCCAAAGAGACAGTGACATTTGGTGTAGCTCATACTCAGTTTCTGCCAGTACCCATCAACTTGGTGATTTACACTAACGATGCTGATGCCCATATTAATTCCGGCATTACCGTAATAGATAATGAGATTATTGTTACAGTTGTCTCTACGTTGGCCACCACAGGGCCATCACGAGTTGTCAATGTAGCCACGAATGGTGCAGTCTATAAGGACTAATAACCATTGCTGATGTCAATTCTCCACAAGCCAGCGACATTAACCCTTTAGTTCGTAGTAGGGACTTAAGTCCTCACTATACGCTGTCCGTAGCCATAGCATGGAGAAGTGGTGTTAGGTGAAAATGGCACCCCGCTGACGCAGGGTTGAGCGAGTAGCCTCAGACAAGCCTGTAACCTCGCTAAAGTAAGCATTCTCAAGACGAGCGTTGCTCCAATCTACGCCATCAATGGCAACACGGGCGATCGTGGCATTGCTAAGGTTTGCCCCCTGAAGGATGGCTCCACGCAGGTACACACCCGTGAGATCGCTGCTACTCAGATTGCTGTAACTGAGGTTAGCTTGGGTAAAGTTAGCGCCGATTGCGTAGGCTCCCACAAGGTTAGCGCCAGTCAAGTTAGCATGACTGAGCATAGCATGGGGAAGCTTAGTGCGGAGGTCAGTGTCTGACAGGTCAGCACCAGAGAGATTAACATAGCGCAGGTTGGCGTTGCTCAGGATAGCATGGGCAAGACAAGCATCACTGAGGTTGGCGTGGCTGAGGTCGGCTAGGGTGAGGTCGGCTGATGACAAGCGGGCAGAGGTCAACATAGCACCCCGCAGGTTTGCCGATGAAAGATTAGCCTGGGCAAGGTTGGTCTGGTGCAAATTAGCTTGGTTCAGATTGGCGCCACTAAGATTAATGCCACGCAAATCTAGCCCGGCTAAATCTTCGCTGAGGTTGATTCCCAAGGTCTTGGCTAGGGTAGTGCTTTCACCAGGCTTCAGTGCTCTCAGCATCCGTTGCAACAGCTCAGCGCGCCGATCGTAACTAGCCCGCCGATGCTCACAGTCTCCAATGGCAGCATAGGCCAAATGCAAGCGTTTGAGGGTCTGTTGAGTCAGGCGTTGCTCAGCTAAGGTGTCTTCGGACAACTGGGAAAGGTGCTGCTGATAGTAGTCAATGGCAGTGGTGTAGTCTTGACGAGCGTAATGGGCGTTGCCCAAATTTAGGATTGCATTGAGCAGGCTGGTACGATCGTTAAGTTGCTGAGCAATCGCTAGTTGTTGTTGACAATGGACGATCGCTTGAGTGTAGTCACCCAATGCGTAGTAGGCAGCTCCCAAGTTACCCAAAGCGGCTGCCTCTCGCTGCAAGTTATTTTCCATGCGGCTAACTACTACGGCTGTTTGCCACATTTCTAAAGCCAAGTGAATTTGCTTGGCCTGATAATGTTGAATGCCCTCTTGAATCAACCGACTGGCTTCACTAGCAGCAACACTCATGGCAAACTCTCCCCTAGTTGCCAACATTAACTCTGTACGCGGACATCGACAATGCCGCCGGTAACGTTGTAGGTTGTGCCCTCTAGCTCTACTTGGTTGGCGATTTTAAGTTTTGCAGTGCCGATCACTGTACCACCATCAGTCACTTGAGCAGAGCCAGTGAGGGTGAATAACAAGTCACTCAAGTATTCCGCCTCTGGGCGAGGATCTGGCAAGGCAACAACTTTGCCGTCAGGTTGGGGTACGGCTACAGTGCGCGGCAGTACTTTGACCGCCTTGATGGTCATCTTGCCAGCAGGTTGATTGCGCACGACGATATTGACAGTCTTGGAACCTTCTATATCCTTGATAAACCCGCTGGGATTAGAGGAACTGATGCCCCGGACAATCACATCCACTTCCACCGTTTTCGCCTTGGCCCCAACTTGAGCGATCGACCCCGATGTGCCAGGAAAGAAAAAGATCCCAATAATTACCATCAGAATGACCAAGGCAGCACCAATGTCAAGGATGCTAATTTTGCCAAACAACCGACCTTGTTGATCTACTAGAGCCATAGTTTCAACGGGTAATCAACTGGAGTTCACATTCTCAGCATCATACAAGACTTCGACCCCAATCGCGCCTTAAACTCCATGTCGAGTACGATAACTTTGCACAGTGTTAGCTAGCAGCATGGCAACCGTCATAGGCCCAACCCCACCAGGAACTGGTGTAAGCCAACTAGCTACTGCCTGCACAGACGCAAACTCTACATCACCGACTATCCGAGCTGTGCCATCCTCTGCTATCACACGGTTGATTCCCACATCTACTACGATCGCTCCTGGTTTCACCATATCAGCCGTAATCAGGTTAGGGCGACCAGCCGCCGCCACCAGGATATCAGCTTGTTGGGTAAAGGTTGCTAGATTTGGGGTGGCAGAGTGGGCGATCGTCACAGTAGCATTCTCTGCTAGTAACATAATGGCTACAGGTTTACCCACCAAGATGCTGCGACCAATCACCACCGCGTGCTTACCTTGCAGCTTTAGATCATGGGCAGCCAACAGCTTCATTACGCCAGCGGGGGTACAGCTACGCAATCCTGGTTCTCCTCGTAGCAAGCGCCCTAGGTTTTCTGGGTGTAGGCCGTCAGCATCCTTATCGGGATGAATTTGCTGGAGTAAGGCGACAGCATCAAGGTGGTCGGGCAGAGGCAACTGCACTAGAATGCCATCCACTCGATCGTCTTGATTCAAGGACTGAATTACAGCCGTCAGGTCTGCTTGGGTGACATCAGCGGCGAACTGCCGTCCAAATGAGGCAATGCCGACCCGATCGCAGGCTCGCTCCTTGTTACGAACATAGACCGCACTGGCAGGATTCTCCCCTACCATAAGCACAGCCAACCCTGGTGGACGACCAATT
>JANWZG010000293.1 GCA_025054735.1 Cyanobacteriota bacterium
CTTCAAAGCTATCTTCATCGGTGTCAACGCCGTCAACATCCGTGTCGTTAATCGAATCACCCCTGCTCTCCAAGCCTACCGAACGACCAGCTACAGCAACAGAACCTGCTACCAAGGTAGGGCCTATCCATGCCTTAGCAGCGGCATCAAGGCAGCCATTCCAGCAATTTACTCCGACACGCTGGCTTGTCTTGGTTTCTGCTCTATCCTTGCTCATCGGAGCAGGTGTTGGTCTAGGATTCCGAATCTGGCTGGCAACCAAAGTTGGAGTACCAACCTTGCAACCGGAGCAGTCATTTCCGGAGCGTCCATGGCCTAGCTTTTGACGGGTTATGGATGAAGTGATCTAATCCAGAAGATATGGGCATAACCTATGGTTACGGGGATTGATAGAGTGTTTATGTGAGGAGTTCTAAGGGAGTGCTATGGCAGCGTTAGATGAGCAGACCAGCGATAAAACAACGTTGGACGATAAGACGATCGTTCGCGACTATTTCAACACCACCGGCTTTGATCGTTGGCGACGAATTTATGGTGATGGTGAAGTCAACGCGGTTCAGGCTGATATCCGTGTAGGACATCAACAAACGATCGACACAGTGCTTGCTTGGCTACAAGCAGATGGTAATCTCTCTGGTCTGAGCATCTGTGATGCTGGGTGTGGTGTTGGCAGCCTTAGCATTCCCCTAGCTCAGCTAGGCGCTACTGTGTATGCCAGTGATATTTCTGAACAGATGGTAGGAGAGGCGCGCAACCGAGCATTAACAACCCTAGGACAAACCGATAACCCTCACTTTAGCGTTAGTGACTTAGAGGCCATCAGTGGTCAGTATCACACAGTTATTTGCCTAGATGTGTTGATCCACTATCCGCAAGAGAAGGCTGCAGAGATGATAGCTCACCTTAGCTCCCTTGCCAGCGATCGTCTCATTCTCAGCTTTGCACCCAAAACCTGGGCTTACACCATCTTGAAGAAGATTGGAGACTTTTTCCCAGGCCCTAGTAAAGCCACCCGCGCCTATCTACATGCTGAAGTAGACGTAGTTGGCATCTTAGAAACCAACGGCTGGACGGTAAAGCGTAATGCTATGACTAAAACTCGATTTTACTTTTCTCGCTTGCTAGAAGCAGTGCGGTAGTCCCACCATCGACAGGGAACCATCAGTAGGCCAGCGTCTCCAACGTTTGGCGCAGATATCCCCGAACTTGGTCATCCAAGCTTAACTCTTGGTCATCCTGACGCGCATCACAATCCTGCTGCCAGCGGTGAAATCCAGAACTGGAAGCAATGACCTGCTTCAGGTTCTCCCACATTTCTGCATCAGAGGGTAGCGTTGTCAAGACGGGCGCACTGTAGTTTGCGTCGTAAGCAGGAAGTTTTGCCATAGTCACCTCTTAAAATGGTTTTGTGCAGGAGGACAAGAACTAAACCGTAAACTTAAAAGATTGTAAACTTTCTATAGCATAGCGAATTAGATGAAGAGGTGTGTGCTCTGTATAACAATAGGGCCATGCATGGATAGAAAAACCAGAAGACCTACTCAGGATTTCCCAATCGACTAGCCTGATAAAGCTGCTTAAATCGCTTTTGTTGCACGGTATGATCAACAATGGGCGGGGGATAGTTGCACCGCTCTCGTTCTAAAGGGGCTATTTTACCAGTTATGAGTGCCTCGGTCTCAACATAGCGCAGGTTAGGAAGCCATCGACGAATATAGTCAGCTTCAGCATCAAATTTTTGGGCTTGACTAGCAGGATTGAAAATTCTCAAGGGTCGTGGATCCATACCACTGGAAGCACTCCACTGCCAGCCACCATTATTAGCTGCCAGATCTCCATCAATTAACCGCTGCATAAAATATTTCTCTCCCCAGCGCCAATCAATAATTAGATCTTTGGTGAGAAAACTAGCCACAATCATGCGGCAGCGGTTATGCATCCAGCCAGTTTCATTGAGTTGGTGCATGGCTGCATCAACGATCGGATAGCCTGTTTGGCCCGTGCACCAAGCCTGAAAGTGATCAGGATTATTTTCCCAGGCGAAGGACTGCCAAGAAGAACGATATGGCCCATCCGCCAATTGAGGAAAGAAATACATCACATGTTGATAGAATTCACGCCACACCAGCTCCTGTTGCCAAACACGAATGCTGGCTTCAGCTTCAGAACTGCGGCTTTGCTCTAGAGCTGTGACCGTGGCTGCCCAGAGAGTACGAATGCCGATCGCCCCAAACTTCAACGCTGGACTCAACAGAGACGTGCCTGGCTGAGCAGGGAAATTACGCTGCTCTTGATAATCTGCAAGGGCAACATGACAAAATTCAGCTAGTCGGGCTTGGGCTGGCTGCTCTCCTGGCTCTAGGATAAATGGTCGATCCCAATGATATCCCAGTTCCTGAACTGTAGGCAGCGGGATTACCCCTGCTTGGACTGCCTGAGTGTGTTCAATGTCTGAGAGTCCTGTAGCCAGTGCTGCTAGATTGGGTGCTGCGGGTTGAGCCTTGGCCTGTTTGCTCACATTACGCCAAAAGGGTGTGTATACCGTGTAAGGTTCATTATTGCCAGTGAGTATGGTTCCAGGGGCGTGCAGCAACTGATCCCAGGTAGTATGAACTGTGATTTTGAGCGTTTTAAGAGCTGATTCAACAGCACGATCGCGGGTTTGGGCATAGGGTTCTATGTCCAAATTCCAGCATACGGCCTGGGCCGTCAGTGCCTTAGCGAGTTTGGGAATAGCTGTCTCCGGTTGACCCCGCAGAATCAGCAAGTCACTACCAGCCTGTTGATAGCGATGCTTCAAAGCAGCTAGACAACCCATCATGTAAGCAACTCGAACATGGGCAACATCATCTCGTGCCAGAATGGTGGGATCTAGGCAAAATACACCGACCACCCGAGGATAGCGCTGAGTGGCAGCCGTTAAGCCAAGGTTGTCTGACAGGCGCAAGTCTTTGCGATGCCAAAAGAGAGCAAGGGTTGTAGTCATGGGGCTGAGGTAGATAGCGCATGGACAGATAATGGCAGGACTACAGTGAATGTACTGCCGTAGCCAGGTTGACTTTCCACTAGAATGTGTCCGTGATGAGCTTGGGCAATAGCTTGGGCAATAGCTAGCCCTAGACCAGACCCGCCCTTATGACGGCTGTGGGTACGAGATGGATCCACTCTGTAAAAGCGATCAAACAGGTGAGGAACCGCATCGGCAGGGATGCCAATGCCAGTATCGATGACGCTAACTTGCAGATAGGGTGGCTTTAGGCGAGGTATGGCTTTACTAACAGCCAGGGCTTCTGGTTGGTCTAGACGATGGATGCGATGAATTTCCACACGAACTGATCCCCCAGACGGAGTGAACTGGAGAGCATTACTCACCAAATTAGTAAACAAGCGCGCTAGTTGATTGCGATCGCCCCAAATGACGCATGCATCTGATGGCAAAGAATTGGTTGTGGTCAACGGGGTTTCAGCACTAGATTCCTGCTCACTGGAACTTACTCCCAAATCACCCTGGAAACTCAGGTGAATGGCCTTTTCCATGGCTCGAATCCGTTGCTCTTCTACAACATCCTTCAGCAATTCAACTAAAGAGACAGCCGCCATCGTTGGCTCTAAAGTATTGCTATCTTGGCGGGCTAGAAATAGCAAATCATCAACTAAATGTCCCAAGCGTCGAGTTAGCCGCTCCACTACTTGAAGCTGTTGATGTTGAGTTGCAGGATCTATATCAGGATCCGTTAAAGCAACTTGCACTGTGGTCTGAATGGTAGCGATTGGGTTCCGTAACTCGTGGGATGCATCTGCTGTAAACTGTTTGAGCCGCTGATAGGAGTCCTGTATAGGCTCCATCGCCAGTCCTGAGAGCAACCATCCGATCGTGGCTACTGCTAGAACCATCAAGCTGATGCCCAAGCTTAAGTCCACTACTAACTGACGAGTTGGCTTAGTGACCTCAAACCAAGGATGGCTCACTCGCAAATAGCCCAGAACCTGATGCCCAATCTGAACTTTTTGCGTGACTTGGCGAAGCACAATAGTTTCAGGCATTAAGCTCCAGGTGTTTGATGGCAAGCTATTGCCGCCGTCATGCTCTCCAAGTGAGGCTAAACAGTCAGTCTCTAATGCCAGTGCTCCTGATGGTAGACACCGGGATACAGTCACCGTCTCGCTACTAACAGCGGGGTGCAGGGGTATGTTCAGCGGTTCTGTCAAGGTTGACCAGAGCAATTCTCCACGGGGGTTAAACCACTCTAGGTCAATGTGGTCATCGTCTACATCACCAGCATTATCTCGAAAACTGGCTTCTACATTAACCTGTAGTTCACCACCTTCTTGGTGAAAGTTGACTGGCTCAATAATGAGCGATCGCTGCACAACTTCAATGACATGATTGAGGGTGTCGTCAATGCGCTCAATCAGCGTAGACCTTACGTAGAGATAGATGCCACTAGCAAACAGTAGTAGCAAAACAGCCGTAGCAATCGTGTACCAAATAGCTAGCCGTCGCCGAGTTGCCAAAAACATGCTATGCGCATCTAATTACGAAGCATCCAGTTATAAATCAGTAGCGCCGCCCATAGCGCCCATATCACTGTCCTGGGCAGAATCATCATCTGCTCGGTTATCCTGATCCGAGCGTCGTCTTCCAAACCGACCCTTGTTCACCCGTTTACGAAATTTACGGGCATACGCTTCATTCCGTAGCGCTTTTTCCTTCTTTAGGTTACGGCGTTTAGCCATAGCAAATCTAGCTACCTCTCACATGACTATGCAGAAGAGATAGTCTATCACACCAACATCAGGAATTGCCAGTGGAGATACCAGGAATTGACCACAGACAATACCCACTCCCTTGCTAGGGTAAGCTCAAGTAAGGTCTGAAAAGACCGTGCACCAAGAGCTAAGATTGCCACCAACAGTAGCTATAGAGGCATAATTGTTCAAAGACAACTCACACAGTCGTAATAGCATGGTAGAACTTGCTAACGACTCTACGAATAACTCATTTGTATCAGCTCATTTGTATTACTTACTACATTAGTTAGGCTCATAGCAACGTTGAATCTACTAGACAAAATCGTATGTCAACACTACCTGCGACCCTTCATGAGAGTTTTTGTGCGCTGGTTTTACAAATTGCTGATACCCAGCAAGCCTGCTCACGAGCCGATGTCTCTGGGTTAATGTCATCAGTGTTAGCAACT
>JANWZG010000294.1 GCA_025054735.1 Cyanobacteriota bacterium
GCCGTAATATCTACGGTGACCTGTTTTACTCCCGGTAGTGTCTTTACTGCTCGTTGACAATCTTCCACAATAAATTCGCGTAGTGGGCAAGCAGGTGTGGTTAGAACCAGGGTGAATTTCACATCACCAGCTTCATCGACTGTAACGTTACGAATCATGTTTAACTCGACTAAACTGCGGCGCAGCTCAGGATCTTGGACAGGTTTCAGCACGTCCAACACAGCAGCAACATCTACCATGATCTCTCTCTAGGGGAATAAAAATCGGCTTGATTTGTTCGATTCATGCAACTCACTTAATTGATCTTAAAGGCTTTTGTGTGGGGTTTTGATGGATAGCAGGCATCAAGTTGATGGAATGCCGACGACAGAACCCTCGCCAGCTATCACCTCACCAATTTCCCAAGCAGTTACAGCATTGTCTTGCAGCACTGTTAACACATCGTCTGTATAGTCAGTGGGTACGATTAGTGCAAAGCCAATCCCCATATTGAACGTTGTGAACATTTCTGCAATCGCAACATCACCCTGAGTAGCCAACCAGTTAAAAATCGGTGGCTGTTGCCAACTATTAGGATCTAAACGTAGGGCCTGGCCATGTCCCAGACAACGGGGCAGATTTTCCGGCAAACCGCCGCCAGTGATGTGTGCCATACCGTGAATTGGCAGATTTGCTTGTTGAATGGCCCGCACTGGCTGAACGTAAATTTGTGTGGGGGTCATTAGCAGATGCCCTAATCTCTGGCCTTCTAGTTCAGGAGGACAGTAATCGAGGGCATGGCGTAGCAAGTCAACTTCAGAACGATCGCCACCTAGCTCAGTAGCTGCCAAGTGGCACAAAATTTTTCGCACTAGGCTGAAGCCATTGCTATGAACTCCCTGGCTCGCCAAACCAATTACGCGATCGCCAACCTGCACCCTGGAGCCATCAAGAATATTGGCCTTTTCCACAACACCCACACAAAAGCCAGCTAGGTCATACTCGCCTGGTTGATAGAATCCTGGCATTTCAGCCGTTTCACCACCTAAAAGGGCACATCCTGCCTGACAGCACCCTTGGCTGATTCCAGCCACTACCTGTGTTAAGACTTCTGGTTGTAGCTGGCTCGTTGCTAAGTAGTCTAGAAAAAACAGTGGTTCTGCGCCGCAGGTCAACACATCGTTGACGCACATAGCCACTAAATCAATGCCGATCGTGCTATGGACATTCTGACTCTGAGCTAGTTTGAGCTTTGTGCCAACTCCATCAGTCCCTGATACCAACACAGGGTGCTGATACCCGGTGGGCAACTCAAATAAGCCGCTAAAGCCACCCAGTTTCCCCAATACACCGGGTCGATAGGTTCCTTCCACCAGAGTTTGGATCCGTCGTACAAAGTCGCGTCCTGCTTCAATATCTACCCCAGCTTGGCGATAGTCCATAAATAAGCACCATCAGTAAGGTTGCTTCGCTACTGCCAGCACTGTGACAGCAATGATGTAACCAGTAAAGTTTAATGTCTGTAACATCACAATTTTATGTTAAGTTTTGCTAACAAAATCCAAGCCATGAAAATTTATGGATCAGCGAAAAATCCTTATTCCTAGAGGGATAGCCCCTGGAGTTGAGATTTTCATAAATTTGTGCATCCCCCAGCAACCCTGATCCCAGAATCAAAAGGTTTGTGATAACGTATTTCAGCTTGAGTTATTCATACATAAACACGAAATGAGTACGACTTCCTAGCATTCGGCTAGGTTATGGCAGTTTTTGCTAGTCGTCCGGTTCGAGTTGTTTTTCTATGAGGTTTATGAATCATCAGTTATTAAGTGGTTTAACAGCAACATTGCTGATTACAAACTTGAGTGGTGCGCCTTCGAGTTATGCTGAGTCGGCTGAGCTTGCTGAACTAACCCAAAAGTCAGCAAACCTAATTGCAACTGACTCTACGACGACACCTGAGTCGATCGTGCGTGACAGTGCAACTACGTCTGCTCCTGTTGACCAACCTCGGATGAACGGTCAGAGTTCGATCGCCGAGATTCTTGCCCATGAGGTATCGGGGCGACGAGCAGCAACGCTGTACGTGCGAGACATTCCAGTGCTGACTTTTCTAGATAGTACGTTGTCTTCGGCTGACCAGCGTTCCAATAGTGCTAGCACCTTGCCCGTTGATGTAAGCGCTACCCAGCCTGATTCCGTTGCTCAGCAACCTAGCGGCAGCTTCCAATTCTCCCAGTTGCAGAGCGACCCTGTCTGGAGAGCGATGACATTGGCAACTCAACTGAACTACTTACATCAACAACAACTCGATGCGACAAAAATCACCGTGAAGTGGGAGTCGGATCCGAATGTAAGGGAAGTTTCTATGCTTCCTGCTATGAAGGCTGACCAACAGTTGCCTAGCTATCCGTCAACCCTAGTTGCTGGTACACCTACATTGGATGCAGCAAAACTGCCCACGTCTACTTCAGTTCCTACAGGCGCAGTGAGTACTCTCGTTGTGCCACCAACTCGCTCTAACAATCCTCAGAGGGGGCGTTATGTGATTCAAGTGGATGGCAAAAATTTGCTGGTTATGGATACGACCACGATTTTGTCGGGGACAACCCAAAATCCTGCTGAAGATGCACTGCAAGCAACCAATCGTCTGCGGCGATTAATGGGGAATGCACCACCGTTGAAGGAAATTATGGGTATGCCTAAGGTTGAACAGACGGCTGTTGCCTATCGAACTCCTCGGTATCAATTTACTGGCATGGCATCTTGGTATGGTCCTGGCTTCCATGGCAATTACAGTGCTAATGGTGAGGTCTTTAATCAATTTGCCCTGACAGCAGCTCACCCTCATCTGCCGTTTGGTACCATGGTTAGAGTTACAAACCTCGACAACGGTAGATCAGTGGTTGTACGTATCAACGATCGTGGCCCCTATGCAGGAGGTCGCATTATCGATCTGTCTATGGGAGCAGCCGAGGCAATTGGTATGCTGTCTAGTGGTGTGGCCCAAGTCAGACTAGAAGTCCTGAACTAGGCTACTTTAGCATTGCCGAATTGAAGAGTTGACGAATTGAATGTCAACCATCTAATTCCCCGAGCGGGTAAGGTCATGCCTTGCTCGCTTTGTTGTAGGTATAGCGACAGGCTAGAGGGTTATGCTGTTGCAGCTCGCGATTCAGAATTTAGCTTGATGACAAATTGGATAACCAATGGTCTTGGTCAGGGCTGTCTTTGGCGATAACGAGGTAAGTTTGGTGAGAGCGTTCTATTACCAGTACTTGTTCACCCCGTTGAGGGGCGATCGTTGCCCAAGGAGGTAGGGCAGCATTCACCGTGATGCGGTTGCGGGCAGGGTCGATCACATCCACTTGCCCAATTTTGCCCTCTAGAATGGAGGGAATACGGGCAGTGCTAACTGTACCAATGCAACCAATGACCCGATCGTCACTAGCATCTTCTCCGAAAGAGGCGAAGACTTGGCCTAAGGGCCGAGAGATAAAGCCACCGAACGTCAATGAAATGACTAACGACCCTATCAATACTACGCCTGCTAGAATGCCACTTGTGGTGGTGTTGAGCAGGCTACTAACTGCTACATTCAGCATCCAGCCCAATAGACCCCACAAACTTAGATCAGTTGCCAGCAGTAGTATCAGGGGAGCTTTGCCCAAACCTAGCCACCCTAAAAGTTGAACAGGGCTGGACATATCATTTGCATCAACATCAACATGCAGAGAACCGTTATCTACAGCTAAATCAACACCTGCGTCTACATTGATATCTGCACTCATGTCGGCATCCACATCTGCATCGTGCTCACCAATGCCAGAGATAATCACAGTCAAAAATAGCACTATGCCAGCACTAAGCAGAACCCAATAGGGCAGATTCGAGGGATGGAAAATCATAAGGTAGACAGATTACAGCATAATAGACAGCCGATATTACAACCATACGTTGGTCTTTTCAGAATCGTCACCTCTGCCAGCTATTTTAATAGTTACTGCTCATCCAAACTCTAGCAGCCTGCGACCCAAGTATTCTGTAAACAGCCTATTTATCCAAAATCTTGCCTACTGGGAATTGCTAGGAGTAACCTGTAGCGAGATGTAGAAGAGGTTGTTGGTAACGATAGTACATGGGATTAGGTAATCGGCAGCAACTCAAGGCAGCCACAGAAAAGGCAGGCACGATCAAACAAGTATGCGATCAAGCGAAGTATGCAAACAAGCAAGTATTAGTGAAAGTTGGTGATTGTGTTACACGGGCAAACTGTATACCAAACTACTGTATTCTTGATACAGATCGCTGGTGGTCGATGCAGATTGCTTGCAGCGCAGACTCTCAAGTTCACCTCACAGATAGATGAAGTTGTATACGATGAAGGTCTGTACGAAGCTAACTCTTGTTGAGACCCGTAGTAAAAACTTGACTGCAAATGGTCTAACTATTGCAACAGGTTTGGTGCATCTATAGGTTACAGCTTGAAAGGATAACTACAGGGATAGCTATGTAGAACAAATATCCTGCCTGTATGGGGGCAGCTAGGATAACAGTGCTACTATCCATTCCCCTTAGGATCCTAAAGCGTTAAATACCAACAATTGCTAAATAGTGCCCAAGTTAAACCGTGGGCATAGGTTTAGGGTGCAATCTATGGAAACGTTTTTTATCACTAGATTGATTTCATGAAGAAGACAACGATCGCATGGCTCGCATCTGCCAGTTTTTTCGTATTGACGTTTGTTCACACAGACCAAATTGGGGCGCAACAGTCTGTTAGGGTGCGCGTAAACCGTTGGTTAGAGGTACGACAAGTTTTCGGGAATGTCACTTACCTGAAGGGGGGAAGTTCTAGACGGGCTAAGGTTGGCGATCGTCTGCAAGTAGTCGGTGATGGGCTGCGTACCGAGCCAAATGCTTCCGTGCGGCTAGCCATTGATACTGAAGTAGGGTTTGTTACCATTCAAGAGAAAACCACAGTACGGATTCAAGGGCTTCAAGTAGCTCCAGATAATGGACGGATTACCCGGCTACATGTCTCCGGTGGACAGGTACAGGTACAGGTGCGCCCTTTTACCCATCGTGGTTCTCGTTTAGAGGTGACGACACCCTCTAGTGTAAGTGGTGTGCGCGGTACTCAGTTTGGCATTACAGTTCAGCCCAACGGCAGAACCGGGCTAGCTACCCTAGAGGGCAGTGTGACTAG
>JANWZG010000295.1 GCA_025054735.1 Cyanobacteriota bacterium
CAGTGTACGGATCCAGCCCAATTTGTGACGATCAAGTTGTGGGAATCTGCCGCAGCCATAATCGCTCACCTTAGTGGGCCTACTATTCCACAAGCGATGGCTCAGATTCCTATTCTCTATACTAGGGCTACGGATAACTTGCAGTCAGGACTGAAGTCCTGACTACGAACTAATCGGTTATGTCTCTAGCTTTTGGAGTATTGGTATTAGAACCATAAGCTGAAGATATTTTAGTCCTGCACAGCCCAGTAGAGAACTGCATCTCTCTCGGCCAGCATAAGTTTTCAGCCTCAGACCTAAAAATCACACCATAATCTGAGATCAGAATCGCACCAACAATGGCATTGAACCGTAAAATGAGAATTGGAAATGAATCTTTAAGACTCACTAAACAACATCCAGTTTTTGGCAACGGATCTTAACCTATTGTTTTTCAGTTGTTCACCCAGTATTGAAAGGAGGTTCTAGGTATGGATATTGATTTTCGTATTGCCATCGTGTTACTGCCAGTTATCTTGGCAGCAGCTTGGGCTGGCTACAACATTTTTCAGGCCGCCTTGGGACAACTTCAGAGCTTTTTGAGCAAGAACTAGTGTCCTTGTGGGCAGTCTTAACGCTGCTGGCTGCCCTCTCAGTACCTATGTCTACAAGTTCCTGCTCAACGTACACTGTTGCAGTGCTTGCTCTCTGATGACGCTTACGTTTCAAATCATCATCGAGTGTCGTAGTCAGCGTTTTTCCTAGATTGCTGATTACGATGTTCTGTGTGTTTTAGGGTGTATAGTGATTAGGCATTTAGGTATTGTTATAGCTGGCATTCCATTGATGCGCTATCTGTTTTCCTTTGACCTATATAATCCCTTAGTTGGGTAGGTTCTACGCTAGCTAGCATAGCTTCCTGCGGCTTACCTGCATTCTTAGCAACTTAACGATTGGCTGCATAATTCATGTCCCTGTTTGATTGGTTTGCAAATCGCCGTAAATCTGGCCCCATTAGCCCCGACCAACAACAACGGGAAATTGCTGACGGCTTGTGGACAAAGTGCGAAGCTTGCGGTGTTCTAACATATACAAAAGACCTGAAGGCAAATCAGATGGTTTGTCTGGAGTGTGGACATCACATGCGGGTGTATGGCGAAGAGCGAATTCATCAGCTTATCGATGCTGACACATGGACACCCCTCAACGAGCACTTGCAACCAACTGATCCCTTAAATTTTCGCGATCGCAGAGCTTATACGGATCGCATTCGTGAAGCTCAAGAAAAAACTCAATTGCTGGATGCCGTCCACACGGGCTGGGGTAAGCTAGAGAGCCTACCGGTAGCTTTGGGAGCCATGGATTTTCGCTTCATGGGTGGCAGCATGGGGTCTGTAGTGGGTGAAAAACTGACCCGTCTGGTGGAACATGCCACCGCTCATCGCCTACCCCTAGTAATCGTTTGTGCCTCAGGTGGTGCCAGAATGCAAGAAGGTATGTTGAGCCTGATGCAGATGGCCAAAATCTCTGGGGCGCTTGAAATTCATCGTCAAGAAAGGTTGCTCTACATTCCAGTGCTAACCCATCCCACCACAGGTGGTGTCACAGCTAGCTTTGCCATGTTAGGCGATATTATTCTGGCAGAACCAAAGGCCACGATCGGGTTCGCTGGTCGGCGCGTGGTCGAACAAACCCTGCGCGAAAAACTACCTGACAACTTCCAAACCTCAGAGTATTTACTGGAACATGGCTTTGTAGATGTGATTGTTCCGCGTACTCATCTCAAGAAAACTCTGGCGCAACTCATCAAGCTCCACCATCCGTCTCCAGCACTATAACTTGAGCCTTTGCAACCCTTTCAGGGAAAGCTAGCGCGATCGTTCAAGCTAAGTTGTCACCGTTGTTCGCAACAAGTTCATAGTGATGTGTTTGCAACAGGTTCGTAGTGATGACCTTAGTCATCAACCAGATGCACCAGCAACTATCTAGTTAGGTTCGTAGTGATGACTTTAGTCATCAACCAGATGCACCAGCAGCTATCCAGTTGTGGCCACAGGCTGGGCAGCGTCTGAATGGTAGCTCCACATAGGGTTAGCATCCGAAAGAACAGTAGGAGAAAACATGTCTTGCAGTGCCTGCACGTAGTGAGCAAACACTTTGTAATCGCTAGCAGTAAGCCGTTTACATAGCTCTTGCTCCAAGAGATTCAACAGTTGCTGTACCAGTTGCCATTTCACATTCAGTGGAGGGTAAAGCATAACACAGAGCGGAAAGAGTTCTTGTTGCACCGAGCTAATGTTGCCTTCTAGAGCACACAAACACAGATAGATTTGGAACATCTCCACATCTCGAATACTCGATGTTCGCACCATGGTGTTATGTAATGACCCACTGTGACACTGGTAGTTAGGATAACGACCGGCAACCTCCGCACAGATATATTCGGCGATCGCTGTGCACAGGGGAAGCAAATGCTGAACTGCTATCAATATTTCTGAATTGATCGCATAGCCCGCCGCCGCATTGTAGGAACGCTGTAAAGGCATGTATAAATGGTCATCAATCACCTTGAAATATTCACCAATTAAAACCCGTTCGCTAGGATCAAATGTCTCCATAAGCAATTGCCATGTGTAATGGAACTGCATACTCATGAATCCCAGAACCCTCGGATCTTTACTGGTATAAATCTCACGAATACGACCACATTCTGGAGAAATAACCACGGAGAACTTAGCAGGCGTTAGTTGTAGCTTATAGCTCTCTGCCGCCTTTTCAAACAAAACACGAGAGTCTAGTGAAATCTGCCATGGATCAATCAAGTTAGCTGCTAATCGCTGGCGAGGAATCTCTTGTGCTAGCAGGGCTTCAGTATTGGCCCAAGCCTGAGAACTAGCAAATCGCAGAGCATTCAGCAGTTTCTCTGCCAAGTGCACACACTTTCGAGTTGGTAACTTTGAATCTTGCCAATCGTAAATAGCTAAGTTCTTAACGTATCGTTGTGCCCAAAGCTTTTCTAGTGATTGCTTCTGATCCGGTGAAGTAGAAGTCATGGGGAAGATGCCGAGTCAAATTAAAAAGTGTTTTAGAAAACATAAAGTCATCTTAGCAGTATTCCTACGGTTGCCACTACCCATGATTTTTGCGCCCCAGCTATTCTCTCTATGGGTAGGATTGAAGATGAACGCTAGGACTTCTCTTAGCGCTAATACGCTAGTTCACTACTTTTCACTGGATTTGCTGCTATGCCAACATCTGTCATCGTCCGTTTAGAAAACATTTGCAAAACCTATGGCATGGGTGATACAGAAGTACGTGCTCTAGATGGTGTCAATTTGATTGTAGAACAGGGCGAATATTGTGCCATCATGGGCGCTTCTGGATCTGGTAAGTCCACGATGATGAATATTATTGGATGCCTCGATCGGCCCACGAACGGACGCTACTACCTAGACGGGGCAGATGTTTCAGGCTTAAACGATACAGAACTTGCCCATATTCGTAACCGCAAGATAGGGTTTGTGTTTCAGCAGTTTCACCTGCTGCCCCAGTTAAGTGCCCTAGAAAACGTGATGTTACCCATGGTGTATGCAGGTGTGCCCTTGGAAGAGCGTCAGCAACGGGCGATTGTGGCTCTAACCAAGGTGGGACTAGAGCATCGGCTCAACAACAAGCCTAATCAGCTCTCTGGTGGACAACAACAGCGGGTAGCAATCGCGCGTGCAATCGTGAATCGTCCAGTGCTGCTCTTGGCAGATGAACCAACGGGCGCACTGGATACTCGTACAACGGCTGAGGTGATGGATATTTTCGCAGAGTTAAACGCTAGCGGCATCACAATTGTGATTGTTACCCACGAACCTGACGTTGCCCGACGCACAAAGCGAGTGATCTGGTTCCGAGATGGACATGTTCTCCACGATCGCCTAGAACCAACTGAACTCCAACAACTCACGGTCAGTATTAGCTAATGTTGTTACCCTGATAGACAAGTTACAATCTTGGGCATGATAAAGCTAGTCGCCACCTGAGCCACATTATGTAGTCATTCAGAGTTCGTGATGAGGGGGCAAACAGGATAGGTACGACGGCTCTACTAAGTTGAGATATTAAGTTTAGACATTTACCCAAAGGTTCCTGACGTTATGTTGATGCGAAGAATCTCTGCTTACACACCTCTTGTGCTGTTGCTAGCGATCGCCTTCGTTGGGTTTGGTGATAGTTTCTTGCCCAAACCCTGGAACACCATGAGTCGGCAATCTCGTGAAGCTCTGAACAATATAATTGCCAAAGCAGTACCCAGTTGGTCACCCAAGACAAAACCTTACCAACGAACTGAAGATGCCCTCAAGCGGGAAACCGAACCACAACCCTAACTAGTGCAACCTAGCATCCATAGGCTCAGACCATCGACAGTTCACCAATTACTTCTAGGCGTTTGAAGTCTGTGATGCGGAGGTGACGCTCAGCCAGATTTTCAGCAACAGCAGGGGTAATCCATCCCAGTTGGGTTAAGAGATGGATAGCTGCGGCTGATTTTGCTCGCTTTGAACCATCCATCACCTTGACTACTAATCCTAGCCCTTCACCCACTTTGCCGATGCACTGAATACCTTCAGCTCCGGCCTTGCTGATTAACTCCCCTTCTGACAACCGCATCAACTCGGTATCAAAGGCCCCATCGGCTGCTACTAAGGCGGGGTAGTAGGTCATGGCTCGCACGATGCGCTCTAAATCGAGGTGGTTCCCAGAAGCCAAATGGGCGTAGAGGCTTGCCATCTGGGCTAACTGCATGAAGCAGGTCGGTGCACCACAGTCATCACGAGCAATAATAAATTCTTCGGCTGGCATCCGGAGAATTTCAGCAATTCGGCTAAAGATCAGTTGTTGCACTGGGTGACTGCGATGCAAATAGGTGGTCAGTTCCCAATTACGCTGGCGACATACTGCTAACATGCCTGCGTGCTTGCCAGAACAGTTGTGCTCTAAAGGGCTACGTCTATTTTCTGGAATTGGACAATGCAGAGCAGAGGGGTCAATGTCTGCCCGCCAAAGAATGTTGAAGACTTGACGCACCTGCTCCAGGGTGCCGTGGTGAGAGCTACAGATAATTGCCAGGTCACGATCGGTCAGGTTAAACCGTTCTAGCGTGCCAGTTGCTGTTACTGCCAACGCTTGAAATGGCTTGAGG
>JANWZG010000296.1 GCA_025054735.1 Cyanobacteriota bacterium
TAACCAGTCTTGGTCGTTATCAAGGTCAAAGGCAGCCCAGCCGCCAGGACGACACTGCATTGAGGTAATCCAGGCAAGGGTGCGGGCGATCGCGGCTCGCTTCACTGCTTCATGGGGCAACCGTACAGCATCCAGCGCCATCACGACCACGGCTGAATCATCCACATCAGGATAAAAGCGGTTGTCAAACTCAAAGGCCCAAGCTCCAGGTTTGCCCTGAGTATTTTTCACGGCCCAGTCGCCGTAGTCTAAAATCTGCTTACTGAGCAGCCAGTTGCCAGCGGAAACGAGAGCAGGGTGATCGGGAGCCATACCCGAATCTACCAGGGCACGCATGACCAGAGCAGTATCCCATACGGGGGAAACACAGGGCTGAACACGGTAGGTATCGTCGGTAACGATCGCGAATCGATCAATGGCTGCCATCCCTCTTACAACCACAGGGTCGGCTGCGTCATACCCCAAGCAGCGCAACCCTAGCAGTGAGTTGAGCATGGCAGGAATGATGCCACCCCAGTCGCCTGTTGCCTCTTGTCGTTCCAAGACCCAGCGCTCGGCCAAGCGCAGACCTTCGTCTCGAAAGGGCACCACATTCCAGACTTCTGCTTGCTTAAAGACATCATCCAACAGCACAAACAAGTCGCTCCAGTCCCCTTGCCGTGGCAGCTCGTAGCGCACATTGGCAATGCCTTCGCTGTAGAGTTCATCTAGGCTAATGGTTGGTTCTATCTGGAACACAGGCTTTTGGTCAAAGACAATCAGCAGTGGCACCGTACTACCCCGTGCCCAACTAGACATTTCGTAGATGTTGACCGGGAAGATGGGAGGCAGCAGCATAATCCACGGGGGAATGGAGGGAATGCCCCGCCAGTCGTAGCAGCCAATCAACGCGAGGTGCAGTTTGGTGAAAATGCGAGAGCGACTGATGCCTCCCCGCTGACAGATGAACGCTTTGGCCCTGAGCAATGCTGGGTCAGAAGCAGGAACCCTTAGCAGTCGCAGTGCCATGTAGGCTTCCACAGAGGTGCTGAGATCGCCGCCATCTCCATAAAATAATTCCCAACCACCGTGATCTCGCTGTTGCGATCGCAGGTAAGGTTCGACTTTGTGCAGAGGCCGCTGGTTGTCTGTGCCCCAAATTTTGTGCAGCAATACTACTTCGGCTGTAATCGTCACATTAGACTCTAGTTCTGCCCACCAATAGCCACCAGGGTACTGTTGCGCCAGCAGATAAGCCTGACTTGCTGCGATCGCTTGCTCTACCTTGGGTTGTAAATGCTTCTCCGTCGCCCAATCCTGGGTTTGCATTCTGTCAACATCCTCACAACTGCCGCCTTTGATGATACCGAACTACGGCCAACCTTGACGAAGGCTACGACTCAACAATTCCCGTGCAGGCTAACTACTCCGTCTGGAATAGGACTTTACCCGCTTGTAACGCAACCAACTGAACTTTCAGTGGGCCAGAGTTATAGACATTATCAGCAGCGACCACTTGGATATCGATCGTTTGATCGTAGTCCTTAAGCCTGGTTGTAAATTGGATAATGGCTGGTATTGTTGCATCATTACCTACTTGAATACCGCTTTCCAGGATGCCATCCCGTTGGGCACGGAGTTCTGCTACAGCTAAAACTTGCTCAATCCGTTGTCGTAGCTCATTCTCAGTTAAACTCACGGGGGTCAGTCGCGATGTGGCAATCACTTCACCTATGGCATAAATCAAGCGATTGGGAGTAGCATTAGCTACTACGCGAATATTCTGTTCACCTAATACGTAGTTGGCCACAGAAAACACCTGCACAACATAATCGCGTCCATCTTTGATTTGTTCGATGAGTTGATCAACCTCTGCGGCTGTAATGCGGATAATAATATTACTGTCGTCAGGGGTTGTGCCTGGTTGGGTTAACTGCAACGCAACGCGGTTGGCTGCCTTCAAGAGTTGATCGACGGCTTGTCCAGCGGCAGCGGGGTCTACAATTCGCAAGACCCCAGAGGCCAGCAATTGTCCTCGCACAACGCGGACATCTCCACTGCGTACTAGACGAATTTGAAATTCCAGTTGCCGCAGAAACTTTTCTAACTCAGTTTGTACGAGTTCCAGTTCTTTCAGCCGCTCTGATCGTCGGGCGATGTCTTGGTCGCGCTGGGCAATTTCTTGGTTACGGCGAGTCAGTTCTCGGTCACGTTCGTTAATTAGGCGATCGCGTTGGGCAATATCCCGATCGCGCTGGGCAATTTGATTCTGCACTAGATCTCGTTGTTCCACCAGTCGCTGACGATCAGCTTGTAGTTGGTTAATTTCTAAGCGCAGGGAAAGTACTTGACTGGTAACTGCCCCTAGCTGAGCTTTCGCCTGCTGAAAGTCATTAATGCGTTGTTGTAGCTCTTTTTGAGTTTTTTCTTGCCGTGCAATCGCCGCATCTAAGGAGCGATTGGTAGCATCAAGGCGCTGCTGGGCAGTCAATTGCTCGGCTCGTGCCTTAGTGAGTTGGTCTTCGATATTCTGTTTTTGTGTCCTCACCTGATTTAGCTCTTCACGGGCATCCCTCAGGTTAGACTGAATTCTGCCCAATTCAAATACTCCTGTACGCAATTGCTCGTCGATCGCCAACAAAATTCCCAAGGTTGATGCTGAGACAAGGCTACCCGTCAGAATCGTAATTAATACTGCTGTCTGGCGAGGGCGGAGATTAAACAGGCTGAGGCGCGCTTTTCCTACACGCATTCCCAAGCGATCGCCAACGGTTGCAATCACTCCTCCCAAGACCAAAATTGCCAGAATCAGAACATACCCGCTGGTCATGAATCCAAGGGGGTTCTCCACACATTAACAATTAGACTCAGTATAGTTGCTGAACGTTCGCTATTTGGTTAACCAAAAGCCAACAGGCAACCAGCACATCAGTATTGTCACGAATTGCATAGTCGTTAAACTTATTGATTGCCACAAGTGATTGGCCTAGTAGTTACCACAGGTGATTACCGTGAACGAACAATCACTGTCAACTAAATTGTTGGCTCAAGGTCACAGGGTTATGAACAGTAATTTTCTTTTTGTGAATGGAAATCATGCCATCCTGACGTAAGGAGCCTAGTAGTCGAGTTACGGTAACACGGGTAGAGCCAATCGCCTCTGCGATCGCCTGGTGTGAGAGCTTCAAATCTACCATAATGCCGTCGTTCGTTGGCACACCAAAATCTCGGCAGAGAATTAACAAGAAGCTGACCAACCGTGATCCCATATCACGGTGAGCCAAGGTTTCAATCATCATCTCGGTTTGCAGAATCCGAGACGACAATCCTTGCAACATCAACATCGAGAGTTCAGGATTGTCTTTCAAGGCTTTGTCCATGTGGTCAATAGGCACGGACATCAACTCCACAGGCGTAAAGGCAACCGCGTGATAGAAGCGATCAGAGCGGTGCCCTGTCAATAGGGATAGCACCCCAAACACGCTATTTTCTCGCAAGAGGGCTACAGTAATCTCTTCACCAGCCTCGTATACACGGGATAGCTTCACAGCCCCCTTCACCAAGAAATAAACTCGTTCTGCCGGATCGCCAGGAAAAAAGATGGTCTTGCCGCGGTCGAACGACTCGATGACTGGTGGAAATGTTCCTCCAGTAATTTGACGAAATACTGATGCTAGCGACTTATCCTGGGTCAACGCCATGGCTTTCTACTACGATTTGCGCTCTTGCCCGTTTAACTGCCCCATAACCTATGAATGTAGCAATCATCTGCCGGATCGAACCAACTTTTTCCCAGCAATCCCAACCATTGGGTACTAAAAGTAGGTACTTTACACTACTTAAACGTAGTGAGCATCGTTTTTTGTAGCGTGCGTTACAAATCCGCTATACTCTCTAAAAAGCCAAAAAGGAGTGTTCACAGTTAGTTGCCCTCACGTTGAAGTCAACTCTACCTCTCACAACTGGTGCCCAAGAGTGACCTGTAGGTCATAAACTATAAGTTGGCCTGTACGTTGGCTGTCAGCTAGCAGTCGGTCAGTGACTCTGCTCACCTGCGCTTACCTCGCCCCTTATCCTTGATAGTCTCTATGTTAGATCTGACTGGAAAAAAAGCCCTAGTAACGGGCATTGCTAATAATCGTTCTATTGCTTGGGGCATTGCCCAACAACTCCACAAGGCTGGGGCATCTCTGGCAATTACCTATTTGCCCGACGATCGGGGACGAATGGAACAGAAGGTGCGGGAACTGGTGGAACCATTACAGCCAGACTTGTTTTTACCCTGCAACGTGCAGAATGATGAGCAAGTACAGGCTACCTTTACGGCGATCGCTGAAAAATGGGGGACATTACACATCTTGATTCACTGTCTGGCTTTCGCTAACAAGGAAGACCTCTCTGGGGAGTTCAGCCAGACCTCTCGCGAGGGCTTTTCCTTAGCGATGGATGTCAGCACCTTTTCGCTAGTCAGCCTGAGTCGAGCTGCAAAACCTCTGATGACCGAGGGTGGTAGCATTGTCACCCTGACCTACTTGGGTGGGGTAAGGGTTGTGCCTAACTATAATGTCATGGGTATCGCTAAGGCTGGCCTAGAAATGAGTGTACGCTATCTCGCTGCTGAACTCGGCCCTCTCAACATTCGAGTCAATGGCATTTCTGCGGGGCCAATTCGCACCTTGGCCTCCTCTGCTGTAGGGGGAATCTTAGACATGATTCACCACGTTGAAGCAGTAGCTCCTCTGCGCCGCACGGTTACCCAACTGGAAGTAGGCAATGCGGCAGCATTTCTGTGCAGCGATTTGTCTAGCGGCATCACTGGACAAATTCTCTATGTGGACTCTGGCTACGCAATTATGGGGATGTAGGCTGTGCAGGGGTCACCATTGCCACCACCACCACAGCCCTTGCCTGATCGTCTTTGGGGCGATCGTTGGCGGTTTGCCACCTTACCAGCGGCCCAACTGGTAACTGCCTTTCAGGATCAACCAATTCCTGTGCTACACCTGCCGGAACAGTTGCACCCGCTCACCTTGGGCATTGCTTCCTCTGCTGAAGTTCCTGGTCTGGTTATCGATGGTGGCCGCCGATCGTTGACCCTAGCCCGCTGGCTACAGGCTGCTAGACCAGTGGCAGCTACTTGCATTCCGGGGCCTCCAGGTGGCTTGGTGTTAGCGACGGAAACGGGCGATCG
>JANWZG010000297.1 GCA_025054735.1 Cyanobacteriota bacterium
CGCTGACGAGCCTAACCTAGCTTACACGATCTCTTCACACAAAGGCATAGTAATTCAGACAATAATCAGGACAAACGACTTGTGTTCACTCTGTTGATGATGCATTTTGTCACTCATTATCATCGCTGCTTACTAAGGGGTTGCAGTATTTGCGCCTCGTGGCTTAGTGTGTTGGTATGTTTTGGGTTGGGCCATCTATCTAGTCCAGCTATGGCCCAAGTTACCGCTGACACTAGCTTGGGCAGTGAGAACTCTGTAGTGGTGCCCATTGGAGCTAACAGCGATCGCATCGATGGCGGTGCGATTCGGAACAATTACTTGTTCCACAGTCTGTTAAATCTCAATATCCCTGCCAATCGAAGCGCATATTTTGCTAACCCGGCTGGGATTGACACTATTTTCACACGCATCACTGGCGGCAGTCCTTCTCAAATTGATGGCACCTTAGGTGTGCTGGGCAACGCCAACCTGTGGCTATTTAACCCAGCCGGTGTTCTGTTTGGGCCGACTGCTCAGATAGATCTCAACGGATCCTTGGTGGTCAGCACTGCTAGTCATCTACAGGTTGGCACTATTACCTTTAGTGCAAGCAGTCCTCAACCAGTACCTCTACTCACAGTGACCGTGCCGATCGGCCTAGGTTTTGGCAGTAATCCGGCACCAATTTCCATTCAAGGCACAGGTGCCGCTCTCACCATTTCACCAGATCAACTAATCCCTGAAAGTATCGCGAGCATTCCCGCAGCTCGCACAGCCTGGGCCACTCTCAACGCTGAAATTCAAGCACGCACTCCCCAACTTCAGGTAGCCCCTGGCAAAACCTTGACATTTGTTGGTGGTGGGCTGACCCTCAGTGGGGCATCCTTAGGAACTTCAGGGGGACAGGTCATTTTAGGTAGTGTCGCTGCTGCTGGAACTGTGCCTGTTGCTCCTACGGGTCAACTTGACCTAACGCAGGCAGGATTACCTACTCCGGGAAGCATTCACATTGATGCCCAGAGCTTAGTGAATACGAGTAGTGCAGGTGGTGGCGCTGTCCAAGTTTGGGGCGGTCACGTGACGATTCAAAACCAGTCTGCTGTAGTGGCTACAACATTAGGGAATCAAGCTGGTCAAGGGATTAATCTTCAAGCCAGTCATTTGGACATTACTGCTCAATCCTTTGTGGGTACGGGTAGTTTTAGCACGGGTAAGAGTGGGACGTTGACTGTGGGCACAGGGACGCTGACTGTCAGCGATCGCTCCCTACTGGGCACGGTGACCCTGGGTAGTGGCAACGCTGGTGCTATGACGGTTCACGCTACGGGCAACACTAGCCTTAGCGGCAGCAGTTTGTTGACTACTTCACCTGTAAACGCTACTGGTGCAGGCGGTGATCTGACACTAACCACTGCTAATCTTTTCCTCCAAGGTGGAGCCAGAATGGTCACCTCTACCTTTGCGGCGGGCATAGCTGGTAAGCTAACCGTCAACAGTGCTGATACCGTCAACCTCATCGGGGCATCCGCAGACAATGTGGTGCCCAGTTCCCTTAGTGCCCGCACCTTCGAGACAGGTGACGCTGCTGGGGTTGAGGTGAATAGCCAACGGTTGTTACTCCAGAATGGTGGGCAGATCTCTACCACGACTCTAGGGTCTGGACGAGGCGGCAGTATTGTTGTTAACGCTCAGACATCAGTGGATATTGTGGGGCGGGGAGTGCGGCGGCGCAGTGGGTTGTTCTCGCAGGTCGGGCAGAATGGCACCAATCAGGGGGGTGAAATTCGCATAGCAACTGATCGTCTGACCGTTCTGGACGGGGCTTTTATCTCTGTGGCTACGGATGGTTCTGGCAGGGGTGGCAACCTGTCGTTAAATGTAACAGGTAACTTAACCCTGTCTGGAACCGACGCAATTGGCGTTCCCAGTCTACTCATCGCTGAGTCCTATGGCACCGGTAAGGCGGGTGACATCACCCTGAGGGCCGGGCATCTTTCGGTACGAGATGGGGCACAAGTGTCTGCCTCATCCCTAGGGGAAGGTGATGGGGGCAACCTGACGGTGACCGCAGCCTCGATTGATCTCGTGGGCATTTCTACGGATGGTTTCTCTCAGAGTGGTTTGTTTGCTGCCTCAGGGCTACCAGGGCTGCCATTTGACGGGCGAGGAGATGGGGGCAATTTGACCATTAACGCGACCAGCTTATCGATTCGAGATGGAGCACAAGCCTCGGCCTCTACCCTGGGTGTGGGCAAGGGAGGTAACGTAGTGGTTACCGCTGATACGATCGCCCTTAGTGGCACAGATAACCAAGGCAGACCTAGCCTATTGTTTGTGGCGACCCAAGGGGATGCACCCGCTGGAGATTTAACAGTTCAAACTCGCGACCTGACAATTACAGGCGGTGCCCAAGTGTCTGCCTCTACAACCGGGGCGGGTCGAGGGGGTAAGGTCACTGTTGCAGCAACTGGCCAGATTGACATTACAGGCAGAGGTCGATTTGAGGCTATTCTCGATCGCCTGTTTTTAGCCACCATCAATCTAGCGCCCCCTGTCACGAAGTCTGAGGACATTGACAGTGGAATTTATGCCCTCAGCTTTGGCAGTGGTAATGCTGGAGACTTAAGGTTAACCGCATCAAACATTACCTTGCGAGATGGTGCATTTGTGTCTACATCGCCCTTTAGCTCTGGCAGTGGTGGCAACATCTTTGTGGATGTGTCGGGCACAGTTCAACTCGTTGCGTCTCAGTTTTTAGGAGATAGTTTTGGCGGCGGTGATAGCGGCTCCATTGTTGTTCAAGCCCAGCAGGTCATTACCCAAGATGGGGGGGCGATCGCAGCCTCTACCTTCAAGGGGGGGCGTGGTGGCACTATTCTAGTTAACGCAGACGATATTCAATTGCTAGGCATTGCCGCTAACAATATCTTTAAGTCTGGGATTTTTGCCAACGCCTATTTTGATTCCGACAACCAAGCTGGCAATATTCAAGTCAATGGTCGGCGATTACTAGTCACTGGAGGGGGCGGCATTGGTGCAGGTACCTTTAGCCCAGCCCAAGGTGGCACTCTCAGCATTAACACTACCGAGTCGGTAGAAATCATCGGGACATCGCCCAATGGACGAGAACCGACCAATGTGGTTACCCAAAGCCAAGGGTCTGGCAATGCTGGCAATCTCACCATCACTACCCCGCAACTACGAGTACTCGGTGGCGCTAACATTTCCACAGCTACTACAAAAACAGGGCAGGGGGGTAGTTTAATTATCAATGCTCCCCAACTGGTAGAGGTTTCAGGGTTTTCAGATGTAGCTACAGGTGCTGTGCCAGATACATTAGTGAATCGCCTAGAAAGTATAGAAAGTAAGGATGTGCTCATCAGTAATATCCGGGCTGATACCCGTGGAGCTGGAGCTGCTGGAGACTTGCAGATTCATACTGGGACGTTTCGGGTTACCAATGGGGCGATCGTCGTTGTCCGTAGTACAGGCACAGGACAAGCGGGTAATTTAGTGGTCACTAGTCGCCTAACCGAACTTGATAACCAGGGCGGCTTGCTGGCAACAACGGCTTCTGGTGAGGGTGGCAACATTGACCTCACGGCAGGGGATGTGCGCTTGCGCCGTGCTAGTCAGATCTCCGCAGAGGCAGCAGGCACGGGCAACGGGGGCAACATCACGATTAGTACCGATGCTCTGATTGCTCTGGAAGCTAGCAGCATTACTGCCAATGCCTTTGAGGGTAAGGGTGGAAACATTCGCATCACTAGTCGAGGCGTATTTTTGTCACCCGATAGTACGATTACCGCTAGTTCTCAACTGGGTATTGATGGAATTGTGGAGTTGCGAACCCTGGATAACAATGTGCAGGATGCGCTGATTAGCCTCAGCGATCGCTTTGTGTCTGCGGAACAGGTGGTTGCCAATAGTTGCCTGACTCAGCGTAATGCTCAGCAGGGTAGCTTTGTTGTGACCGGCACCGGCGGCTTGCCACCTACCCCCTATGACGTTAACAGTAGCCAACCATTTACCCTGTTGGGTGTAGCTCCACTGAGCCGCCAAAACCCGCCCCTCTCTGGTCAACATTCTGGTCAACAGTCTAGGGTCACTGAGTCGCTATCGTCCCGGCCTCCTGGCTGGCAACCTGGAGATCCCATCCGAGAGGCTCAGGGCATGGTTGTCAACAGCAACGGACAAGTAGTGATTGGTACATTCAGTGAGTTAGCCGCTGTGCTCACTGCCGATCAGCTCGTCTGCCATGCCTCATCCCCTCATTGAGGCAGGATCAGGTTGTAGGTTCATGGTTGCCAACACCTGCTCGATCGCCTGCACCATATCTGCCGATCGCCAATGCCGATAGAGACTAGCTGCAATGGCACAGCCCCCAGCCCCAACTCCTTCCTTCACGAACCCCTGCTCATAGATTCGCAGTTGAGGATAGCGTGAGGTCGCAAAACTTAGTTGTGTTGCCAACAGGGTAGGCATGGGCAGAAAGGGAAGTGCTTGGCTAATGGCAGCCGCTAGGCCAACGGTATCGCCCGTGGGATCATCGACTACCCAGCGGGTTGTGCCTACAACAATCTGGTCAGGTTGCCACCATAGCCCTTGTGTATGGACGATCGCCCCCGCTAGGGCGTAGACAGCCAGCATTTGAGTGCCACCCGCAAGCAATACACCACCATGTTGGCTAGCGGCGATCGCCATTCCGGCTACCACAGGCTGCATGGGGTCACCCACGGCAGCAACGAGGGCAATTGGATCCCTAGTTCCGACACTTAACCCAGCTTTTGCGAGTCCCTGCTGCACCACCTCCTGTTTCTGACGATGGTTGCAATGGGGGTGACTGCTGTTCACCCTGCCATGTGCTGGCACACCCAAACCCATTAGCACTGCTAGAGCCGTTGTGGTGCCCCCAACGACACATTCCCCCAGCACCAAGTAGCTGGGTGAGGCTGCCAGAGCCAACGTGTGTCCCCAGTGTAGCCCTTGCGCAAACAAGTGCTTGACAGTGTGCAGCGACAGAGCCTGACCAGTGGTTAAACAGGCAGCGGGTGCACCACCCAAGTCCACACAGGGGACGGGTGGAGGGGAGCATAGGCCAGCGTTGAACAGGTGCAAGGGCATATGCAGTGCTCTTACCACAGCATGGGCAATTACTGCTGGCGATACACCCGCCATCAGAGGTG
>JANWZG010000298.1 GCA_025054735.1 Cyanobacteriota bacterium
GATTATGTGCAAATTGAGTTTCAGGACAGTGGAGTGGGAATTCCCGCCCATGAGATTCCGAAGATCTTTGACCGTTTCTATCGGGTCAGACATGCTGAAGTTGAGGATGTTAGTGGTGTAGGCTTAGGGTTGACGATCGTCCAGCAGATTCTTTTGCGGTGTGGTGGTTCTATTTCCGTCAAAAGCCGTGTGGGTGAAGGTTCAACCTTCAATGTGCTGCTGCCGATCGCCAAAATCCCCAATGCATCGCCCTGAATCATCAGTCTGGGTACCAAAACATACCCTTAATGCCTTCTGGATCGCAGGTAAAGCCTAAATTTTTATAGAAGTCAACCACATGAGGATCAGCAAAGAGGGTAATGTTGCTGATATCTTCATTTCGTAAGCGCTTAATCATGTGCTTCATCAATGCTTTGCCAAATCCTTTACCTTGATAGTCGGGATGAACCACTACGTCCCAGATAGTAGCGTTAAATGCGTGATCTGAAGTGGCACGAGAGAACCCAATCAGCCGCTTTTTTACACCCCGTTGTTCCCACATAGACACAATCAAGAAACTATGTTGGATAGCCTTACGAACTTTACGGAGGGGTCGGCGCGACCAACCAACTGCGTCACACAGTTCTTCGAGTTCGTACAGATCAATGTCGCGATCGGTGCTGAAGTAAATGCGAGTATTGCCACTCAAGCGATCGCGCGTAGTATCAGCACGAGAAGCCGCCGTCGTCGAGGTTGTCACACTCGACCCATTCTCTACAACACAGTCTTCAGTTTGTGAGGGCTTAGGCACAGACACAAGATTGCCCCCACTAAACAGGTTTCTCCAAAAACCCATGCTAGCTTTGTTAACCTAAGATACATAGATGATGTACTAGCTAGTATATACACCTTCGGGTTTTGAGGCTGACGACACATGCCAAAACAGAATGACAAGCACTTCGCAACAAAACTAAAAACTTGTGCTAGAAGCCACTATCTCATGCACACTTATAGTTCAGGATGAGCTATCAGGGTTACGTTTTTTGACGATACATTTTGGCACGCTACCATACCCCTAAATGATCATGACCGCAGGCTTAAAGTCATCCACCCTAGAATTGTTGAAGCGCTTCAATCGAGCGTTCCCTCAGTTTTATGAGCAGTTTGTCAGTAGTGAGATCCAGCTTCAAAACCTACGCCTTGCCTATCAGCTATACAAAACTCGGCAGGCTGTTATTGACATGAAGCCTGAAAACAATCGCAGTGTCTTGCATTTTGCCTACCGCAATCAATCATTTTTGTTAAGCGATATTTTCGGCGTTTTAACTGCTTATGGGTTGACGATTCACAGCCTGAGTTTGTATGGGCAAATTTATCCGCCCATGTTGGTATTTGTCAAGCTAGTGGTGTCACGTGGCAGCAAAACCTTATCTGATAAAACTGCTGAAAATGTGTGTCGGGCCATACGAGAGGCATTGGCAGGGCGGTTTGAAGTGGAAGAAATGCTAGCAGTGGAATTTAACCTAGATGCTGGCTTAGAACAAGTGGAAACAGAGTTTTATGTGGATCCAGTATTTCACCTACCGGCTCTGTTGATTGAGGCTGATAATCAGCCGGGTCTTTTCTACAAGGTTATGTATGCTGTTTGGCAAGAAGATTTGTTGGTAGTCAATGCTAATCTTCTGGTTTGGCGGGGACGTACTCGGCTAATTTTATACTTACTAGGGCCAAACGAAAATCTGATTCCAGAATATTTGGGACAAAAGATTGCAGAGGGCATGAAGCAGCGGCTATTGGGACGACGATTTTAAGGTGGGTTGGTTTCTTAGCAACTCAACGATCGTTACCCCTAGACAGCAGCATTAGCTTTCAGGTTAGGATGGATGTATGACTAGCATTAATGTCTTGGGAGTACCTTGCGCTTACGAGCTAACGGATCCCGTTCCTCAATCTCCAACCTTAGTCTTCGTTCACGGCTGGCTGCTGAGCCGTGAATATTGGCAACCCTTAGTTCAGCGGTTGTCCCCTACATATCAATGCCTTTCCTACGATTTACGAGGATTTGGTCAATCACAGCTTTATCCACGCTCAGACATTGCGTCAGATATTTTTACGAAGTCATCAAATCACCTCGCAACCAAGCAATCAGAGCATGGGGTTCCAAACGATGCTCAAGCATTGCAAATGACTACAGCTGATGTTAACGCAGTGATTAACCGCCTAGGCACCCAAGACTATAGCGACCCCTCACCCCTAACCCAACAATGGCGACTATCTGACAGACATCAGGGCGATCGGCTCTCTGACCAAAGTTTTCACGCCAGCTATACCCCAGCAGCCTATGCTAAGGATCTGGCTGTGCTATTGCAACTGCTGAACTTAGCTAATGTCTGGCTAATTGGTCATTCCTTAGGTGGCATTATTGCCTTATGGGCTGCGAATCAATTGCCTGATGTGGTGCAGGGTGTTATCTGCTTGAACTCTGGAGGTGGCATTTACTTTCAAAAAGACTTTGAAAAATTTCGTGCAGCCGGTCAACAAATTTTGAAGCTACGCCCACGGTGGCTTTGTCATGTGCCTCTGATTGATTTGATGTTTGCCCGATCGACTGTGGTTCAGCCTATTGATCGAACGTGGCGACGACAGCGCTTAGTGGACTTTGTGATGGCACATCCTGAAGCGGCTTTAGGAGCCTTGCTAGACTCTACCACCGAAGCTGAGGTCAATCGGCTGCCGTTACTGGTTTCTGCCTTAAAGCAGCCTGTCTATTTCTTGGCAGGTGCTCAAGATCCGGTGATGCAGCCCAGCTATGTTCAACATCTTGCCAGTTTTCACCCGCTGTTTGGTACCTGTGGCGATAACGTGATTGAGATTGAAGATTGTGGACATATGGCGATGATTGAGCAGCCTGATCGCGTAACTACAGAAATCACTAGCATTTTGGCAAAGCACACCCAACGCGAAGCCCTAGCCTTATCCATCTCTCACCGCAGCATGACTTAAGATAGGTTACATACATTAGGAACATGATCCTGAGGGCCTGATCTTGAGACTATTAGGAATCGCTAGCCGGTTGCGTTTATGGTAGATCATGACACCACGGTGCCTTCTGTATTGCCACCGTTGACCACAGAAACGATTTGGGCAATTCTTCACGATGAGATTGATGATGCTACAGCAAACCAATTGGTGTGGCACTGCCTAGGCTATCGCTACGACTCTGACCACGATCGCTGGGACAGTAGTGCTGTTTCTCCAGCTTGGTGTAGTGATTACCCTAATCCTCCAGATTTTATTGCTAGCCGTCCAGCCACTGTAAAGTTAACCCGCTCTATTCCCCCTGCCCACAAACAGTTGTTGAAGGAGAAACTAGGTTTTCAGGGGTATAAGGTCGGGGAACTGGTGCCCCGGCTGACTCGTCGAGCAACCATAGCAAACTGGCTACTGAGCTATCTGCAATCCCAGGAAACCTCACCTCAAAATCTGTAGATTTGTAAGGTAGCCTAGACTTAGTGATCAACTTCTGCACTGTGGCGGAACAGCCCTCTAAATGACTCACCCATGTTGACCATATTCAACCTGTTGCAGCTATGACTACTTCACCAAGGAAGAAACCTGTTGCGGTTTGGCAGCGTGCCTTTGCTTATATCATCCCCATGATGTTGGGAGCAGGGCTAGTTGTGGTTGGCGATCGCTACTTGATCCCTAACCCAGCAAAACCTTCGGTTACGGCTCAAGTTTTGCCTGTGGCACCTGACAGCACCAACTTTATTGCTGCGGCTGTAGAGCGCACGGGGCCTGCTGTGGTGCGAATCAATGCATCTCGCACAGTGACCACTCGCGTACCCGATGTTTTTAATGATCCTTTCTTCCGGGAATTTTTTGGGTTTGACCCGTCAATGCAGCCCCGCACTAGGGTTGAACGCGGTACTGGTTCCGGGTTTATTATTAACCCCAATGGCTTGATTTTGACCAATGCCCATGTAGTAGCAGGTGCTGATCGGGTTACGGTCTTGCTAAAGGATGGGCGTAGTTTTAATGGCAGAGTTCTTGGTGCCGACCCAGTTACAGATGTGGCTGTAGTCCGGATTGAGGCTAGTGGACTGCCTACTGTGCAGTTGGGCGACTCTGATCGCCTGCGACCTGGGGAATGGGCAATCGCGATCGGCAACCCACTGGGACTAGATAACACTGTGACGGCGGGGATCATTAGTGCCACGGGGCGAACCAGTGCTCAAGTTGGGGTTCCTGATAAGCGCGTTGGGTTCATTCAAACTGATGCGGCGATTAATCCTGGCAACTCCGGCGGTCCCCTGTTAAATCAACGGGGAGAAGTGATTGGTATGAATACAGCCATCATTGGTGGTGCCCAAGGTCTAGGCTTTGCTATCCCCATTAATACTGCTCGTCGCATTGCCGACCAACTGATTGCCTCTGGCAAGGTTGACCATCCCTTCTTGGGCATTCAAATGGCGACCTTGACTCCTGATCTAGTGCAAGAAATTAATCGCAGCTCAGGTAACCGTGTCCGGCTGCAAGATAGCGAGGGTGTACTGATTATTCAAGTGGTGCCCAACTCGCCAGCCGCTCGATCAGGTTTGCGGCCCGGTGATGTGATCAAGAGAATTGATGGTCGGGCTGTGACTGATGCTAATCAGGTACAGCGTGCCGTTGAAGCTAGTTCCATCGGTGGACGACTCCAAGTGGAGATACGCCGTGATGGTCAACTGATTACTGTGCCTGTGCAGCCCGGTGCCTTTCCCACTAACACAGCCCAGAACTAACCTATGACTAGAAGGGCCACAATTCTCCAGGTAGGGCACCCTCTGTTGCAGCAACAGGCGGCGGCAGTTGCCGATGTGCATAACCCCGACATTCAACAGCTAATTGACGACCTGATAGCCACAATGCAGGCGGCCAGTGGTGTTGGCATTGCTGCCCCCCAGATTGGTCAATCCTGGCAATTGGTGATTGTTGCGTCGCGACCCAACGCCCGCTATCCCCATGCTCCTGTAATGGAACCCTTGGCGTTGATTAATCCGTGTATTAT
>JANWZG010000299.1 GCA_025054735.1 Cyanobacteriota bacterium
CTAGGGATGCATGAACGCCAGTTGCGCTGGTTCACGGCTGAGGGGCAACTGATTCCCTTGCCAGAGGAGGCAGAACGGCAGGCAAAGGAGCAAGAACGCCAGGCCAAGGAGCAGGCACAGCAGGCCGCAGCCCAAGAACGACAGGCCAAGGAGCAAGCACAACGACGAGCTGAACAGTTAGAGGCGCTGTTGAGAGCGCAAGGGATTGATCCCGATCAACTGCTGGGGTTGTAGATGTGATTGGGTTCTGCTGCCAGAGTTAAAGTCCCTCTGGCTTGGGGGTTAAGGCCCAAAGAATCAGCTATAGCCGCAGGATGAATCGTTGCTGATGTCAGTTATAGTCACTCCAGATTAGAAGGAGACACTCGTAGCTTCTCTTCCTCGCTTTGGGAGTGGGGTTGGGGTGAAGGCAACTGCTGCAACCTATGCAACCCAAATTGAAGCAATCATATTTTACGCTTGTGTAGCCATAAATGCTCGCCAGCCACCGTAGTGAGAAATATCGATCGCGTCTTCCAAGGCATACCCTTCACAGATAAATCCCTTGACTACAGAGCCATCTGCCAAAGTCAGAGAGCCAGTGCCCAGAGGTGGAGGAATTTCAGTAACAAAGGAGCCAAACTCTGAGAGTGGGATGGCCCAGACTTCCACTTCGATCGCATAGCCTTGCACTTGAGTTGGGTCAATGCGCGCAATTCCTGGCTTAGGTGGAACGGTACCTGTCAGGGCAAAGAACTAGTAAATGGGGGCAGTATGGGTTGTATGCACTAGGGTAGCACCACGGCTCTTAGTCATCCCACCCAGCCGGGGCTATGAGGGTAATGCCAAAGGGTACACCATCAGGATGAAAGCCAGCGGGTAGCGCGATCGCGCTCAAATCCAACAAATTCACGAAGTTGGTGTAACGTCCCAGACTCGTATTCAGCGTCAACGGCTCTGCTTCAACGTGTTGAATGCTATAGATAGTGCCTGTAGTAGGTAGCAGCAAACCATCAACCTGCTGCCAAGTAGGTTGGGTTTGTTGACGCAACTCCGCAAGGCGATAAAAGCCTTGGAATACAGCTTAATCTAGCCGGTACGATACCACGATCCCTGGTCTACAACTGTACGCCGTGATGCCGCAAACGTGGCAACCAGGTAAATCAGCCCACCCTAGGCATTGCTTTCTTCTCCAGAATGCTCAGGAGTTGTCGAATCTGAGGGTTCAGGCATGTGGGAACTCTGCGGCATAAGGGACGATACACTGCTAATTGCATCGTCTAATTCCATTCGCTGCTCCATCTGCCGTAGAAAATAGCCTGTAACCATAGCGGAGGCCAGAAGATTAGCTAAATTTTCGCGATCAGTTGTGATTTGAACGTTGAAGGTTTCAGAAGGAAGCAAGCCAACAAGCCCTTGCACATTGTGGGAAATAATTTGGCGAGCATCAGACGTAACAGACTTCGCAACTCGCGCTAAAACATCAGGAGACTGGTGCTGGAGGTATCTTAGTAGTGGGTTATTAGATGGTATGTCATCAGAGTCAGCCTCAAAAAAATCCGCACCGTTGAGGTTAAAAGCCATACAAAGACACCAAAATCATGATAATAGCTCACACTATTGTAGTCGCTATTGATGGCCTATGTTGGACTTCTTTATATTCTGACCCTGGGTAAGACTGGTTAAGTATTCTCAACATCGCTCCAGGTAGGAAGTTGGTTGATTTGAAAGTATTGATGAAACTTGTCGGTGACCTGTAACCAAAAAGAACGACCATCCGACTGTCGTCGTTTACGCACAAACCCTTTTTCCACTAGCTCCTGGACTTGTTGATAGGCACTAGACCCCCGTAAATTGATGAGATCAACTTGGCTAATCGGCCCTTTAAGGGCGATCGCTGCCAACGTCCGTAACGCCCCCACTCCCAAGTCGATCGGCACTAAAGCTTTCACTAAAGGCTGAAATTCTTCCCGCAATTGCAGGCTATAGCCAGCATCCGTTTCTACGACCTCAAGCGCACTCAGACGATGGGCGCAATCGGCCATTAGTTCGATTAATCCATCCTCAACCGCCTCGCGGTCGCAGCCTGCATATTCAGCAATTTGGGCAATGGACAACGGTTGACCTTTCAGATAGAGGATAGCTTCGATTGTGGCCGCAAGACTGCGCATAGATGCTACAGAACCTACAACAACTAGTCGGTAGTGATAAAGAAGTCATAATTTAAGTAGATGTCAAGGGGGCTAGCACTCCTTGTAGGAACGTCCCCCACACCCCTTTCCCAAAAAATTATCACCTTTTTAGAACTATCAACCAGTCTATAGTCTAGGCAGGCATAGCACGCCTGAGGGAGTAAGATGTTGATGACAACACAGCAGCATACACCAAACCCACGCAGCTTTCAGAGTAATAACTGCATCCGAGACCGCGCAGTGCCTAGCATGAACTCGTGTCACCACTCTACCATCTATGGTGTAAGTAATTTGTCAGCAATCTGAGTCAAATCTCTTCAACCTTGGGGAACTACCTCCAGCTAACGAATAATGGATGCCGTTTAGAAGTCTACCCAAGCTGGCAAGATTGCTATCTTAGACAAGATGCTAAGTATCCTTAACTTCACATGAAGATCCTGCTGATCCATGACTATGCCGAACTCATTGGCGGTGCTGAAGTGGGTGCCCTGACCCTACGCAACGGGTTTCGTCAACGAGGACATGATGCACGACTATTTGCTGCTCGAACTCAGCCAAATCCCAAAACCAGCATTGCCGACTACACCTGTCTAGGGACAACCTCACGGTTCCGGGGTTTGCTCCAAACCGTTAATCCCTGGGCTTACTGGCGGCTGAAGCAGGTATTAGCAGACTTTCAGCCCGATGTGGTGCATGTGCGCATGTTCCTGACTCAACTGTCTCCGCTGATTTTGCCCCTCCTCCAGCCTATTCCTAGCCTCTACCATGTGGTTTGGTATCGACCTATTTGCCCGCGTGGGAGTAAGTTGCTTCCTAACGGTACGCCCTGTCAGACTGCGGCTGGCCTTGCTTGCTATCAAAACCGCTGCCTTCCCTTGCAAGATTGGTTACCCCTGATGGGGCAAATGCAGCTTTGGCAGCGCTGGCGATCAGCCTTTGACTGCATTGTGGCCAACAGTTATGCCGTGCAGCAGCAACTTCTCGCCGCTGGCATTTCCCCTGTGCGTGTCATTTGGAATGGGGTGCCTGTGTTACCGGCTCGACCACCTCTGACTGCACCCCCTACAATCGCTGTTGCCGCGCGGCTGGTGCCAGAGAAGGGGGTAGACGTGTTGCTTCAAGCTGTGGCTGCCATTAGCGATCGCATCCCTAACCTACAAGTGCTAGTTGCTGGTCATGGCCCACAGTTCCCAGCCCTACAACAGCTAGCTCACCAATTGGGCATTGCCAATCAGGTTACCTTGTTGGGTCATCTGCCACGGGCACAGGTGGAAGCACACTTCGCTAAGGCTTGGGTGCAAGTTGTGCCCTCTCGATGGGCAGAACCCTTTGGGTTTGTGGCTCCAGAAGCAATGATGCGTGGAACGGCTGTGATTGCCAGCCACACCGGAGGATTAGCAGAAATTGTGCAAGAGGGCACCACCGGATTCTTGGTTCCGCCTGGCGATGTGGATGCGTTGGCAGATGCTCTTGTGCGGGTTTTGAGCGATCGTACCCTAGCTGAACGCTTAGGCGCTCACGGACGAGAGCGCGCCCTACAACACTTTAGTGAGTCCGTTTGGATTGACCAATTTCTTCAGCTTTACAGAACCCTAGGCTAACTCTGCGCTTGGTGAGAAAACAGCTACTAGGGTAATGCAACCAAGTAGGCTAGCAATCAAGCCTAATTCCTAACGCAGCAAAACATCATCTAACCGTAGTTAGAGGTTGGGTAGGAGCAGTGAAGGAATTAGCCCTCCCGATCGATAGCGTTGTTGTCTATCATCTACAGTCTTCACCCACCATATCATCTACAGTCTTCACCCACCAATTGACAGACCATGAAAGTGAACTGCTAGGTTTGCCAGTAGCGCCACACCTCCTATCCATATCGTGAGCGATAAATTTATCGAACGTTAGCAGTTTTGGGAGGGGTACACACCACAGAGTGATTCCCTGGCAGTGCTAACTCCATAGGGCGATCGCGCTGGGCTATGAATCCGTTACGATAGTACAACTGCTAAATTTCCCAAGTACTGAGTCAAACCCGCCCTACAATGGGGCAGTTCAGTAGGGTGGCTTAGACACTCAGAGTGAGATGTTATGGCTCAAACCCTAGCCAACACAGAGTATATCGACAGCTTAGCTAAAGTTGAGATGCAGTTTGGGTTGCTGTATGTACCTTCTTCTCTCTTTCTAGTGTGCCCACCGGCAAAATATAAATGCTATGCGTCAGTTTTTAGTCACCTCTTCCACAAGAGTTATCCGTCTGCTCTCTCTTGTGGGCGCGATGGCAGCAACTAGTTCTTTGGATTACTATTCTGGTCATGATCGTAGCGGCCTTGTTTCGTCTGGCTTACGGATTTAGGCGGTTGCTGTTTCTCCATGGGCCAAATCCTGCCAATGATCTCCAGTTCCGCTACAACGAGGTACAGTTCTGGTTCGCTGGAAAAAACATCTATTGCTACCTCAGTGAGGGGGGAGTTTATCCACCAGCCAGTCATAGTATTCTTTGGCCATTCCTAGTGGATCCATCCTGGATGTTTGTTCGCTACCTGTGGGCCTTCACTAATATCCTTGGTCTCATTTGGTTAATTCATCAACTGCTACAGGCAAGTTCTGGGCTTACCATCGCGTTTATGATGACTTGGTTATTGTGTTACCGATGACGACGTTATGGCGCATAACCCATTCCCCACAGTTGCCGAACACTATCAGAACTTTAAGCGGGATTATGCTAACTATTGCTACGATTTCGATTTTGTGCCAGATGGATTGCGATTCCTTAGTCCACCATGGAACTTGCTCTTTATAAGGTGGACAAATTATTGTCTAGCTGCTGATGTTGCTTTTGAGCAGGCTTGGCCTCTTGGCA
>JANWZG010000300.1 GCA_025054735.1 Cyanobacteriota bacterium
TAGCTCAGGCGACCATTTAGCAGCTTCCCGAATGATGTCTCCACCTTCTCGCATCATGTCGCGGCCTTCGTTCCGAGCTTGAATACATGCTTCCAACGCCACACGGTTTGCGGTTGCGCCGGGTGCATTACCCCAAGGGTGACCCAAGGTGCCGCCACCAAACTGTAGGACTGCATCATCCCCAAAAATTTCCACAAGAGCTGGCATATGCCATACGTGGATACCACCAGACGCGACTGCCATCACGCCAGGCATTGAGGCCCAGTCTTGGGTGAAGTAAATACCACGAGACTTGTCTTGCTCGATGTAGTTCTCACGCAGCAGGTCTACAAAGCCCATGGTGATGCCCTTTTCGCCCTCCAATTTGCCCACGACTGTGCCTGTGTGGATATGGTCGCCACCAGACATACGCAGACACTTGGCCAGAACTCGGAAGTGCATCCCGTGGTTCTTTTGTCGATCGATTACAGCATGCATTGCTCGGTGAATGTGTAGTAACAGACCGTTATCGCGACACCATCTCGCCAGGGTAGTGTTGGCAGTGAAACCAGCCGTCAAAAAGTCATGCATGATAATGGGCATCTTCAGCTCTTTGGCAAATTCTGCCCGTTTCAGCATTTCTTCGCAGGTAGGAGCGGTCACATTCAAGTAATGTCCCTTGATTTCACCTGTTTCAGCTTGAGCCTTGTGGATAGCATCAGCAACAAATAGGAAGCGATCGCGCCAGCGCTGGAACGGCTGAGAGTTGATGTTTTCATCATCCTTGGTGAAGTCTAGGCCACCGCGCAAGCACTCGTAAACTGCACGACCATAGTTCTTAGCCGATAGGCCCAGCTTAGGCTTGATGGTGCAACCCAGCAACGGACGACCATATTTGTTGAGCTTGTCACGCTCAACTTGAATGCCGTGGGGAGGGCCTTGGAAGGTCTTCAGATAGGCAACGGGAATACGCAGGTCTTCCAATCGCAGTGCACGCAGGGCTTTAAAGCCAAACACATTACCTACGATCGAAGTCAGCATATTGGTCACCGAGCCTTCCTCAAACAAATCTAGAGGATAGGCAATGTAGGCGATGAACTGATTATCATCAGCGCCAGGGACTGGCTCAATGTCATAGCAGCGGCCCTTGTAGCGATCCAAGTCTGTCAACAAGTCAGTCCAGACCGTAGTCCATGTACCAGTGGAGGATTCTGCCGCTACTGCTGCACCTGCTTCTTCAGGAGGAACGCCAGGTTGAGGAGTTACGCGAAAGGCCGCCAGAATATCGGTATCCTTCGGAGTGTAGTCTGGGGTGTAGTAGGTTAATCGATAATCCTTTACCCCAGCTTGATACCCAGCTTTTGCCTGGGTCTTAGTTTGCGCGTAAGACATAATTCTGTTCCTTAGAAATCACAACGCTTCGACTGGGTACAAGAGATATCTAAGGAGTATTGCCTTCTATCTATGATGTACACAGTTGCGAATCTATAGAAAAGATTATCAGGAATGGTAATAAGCCTAGTTTTTGTTATCTTAATCAGGTTATACGGTCAGCTTATAAATCTATAAAAATGTTTGAACAGTCTCCAGTAGATGCTCTCTAAAAATGCAACAGTTCTGTAATCTATCGGCAGTTGACTATTCACAGTGTGGTCTACAGGGTCTAGGTGTAGTCTACTCATGGTCTAGGGGCACACTAAATCCATGGTTCGGCTTATAGTACAAGTGCCATAATGAAGGCTGGACGTTGCTAATGTTCAGGACTGTTAGGTTGCTGCTAGGTCTTACGTTAAAAAAATATGGAATTATTAACGATCGGCCACTCTAATTTGAGTATTGAGGCATTTATCGCGCTACTAAAAGAGCACCGAGTGACGGCGATCGTTGATGTCCGTTCTCACCCCTACAGCCGCTATGCACCTCATTTCAGCCAAGCAGCATTGAAATGCTCTCTGCAAGCAGTAGGTATTGCCTACGTATTTTTGGGTAAAGAGTTAGGTGCTAGGTCAACGGATCCAACTTGCTACGATGAACAGGGCAAGGTCATCTACGATCGACTAGCGCAAACTACTCTGTTTGCTGAAGGCATGAAGCGCTTAACGATTGGGATGCAGAAGTATCGAGTAGCTCTAATGTGTGCAGAAAAAGACCCCATAGCTTGCCATCGCTCAATTCTGATTTGCGATCGCCTAAAACAGCAGAATCTCTCTCTGCGCATTAGCCACATTCTTAGTGACGGTACCCTAGAAACTCATGAGCAACTAGAAGAGCGCCTCTTGGCCAATCTAGCGCAACCACCCCAGTTGCCAGAGCTAGAGCAACTGTGGCAAGCTGTGGAAACCCAGGCGACCAAGGCAAAAAAACGAGCAAAGCAGCCTACTTCTCTGCCCTTACTGGAACGTCTAGACCAACTGAAGCAAGCTAATTCACAGCAAGAACGCGAGATTGCCTACTCTAAACCCCTATCGTCTTGAAATGCTCTAGTTGCAGTGATTGACCATGAGCCAAGCTATTCACCTGTTTACCATCGGCTTTACACAAAAAAGCGCTCAGGTTTTCTTTGAGTCATTGATCCAGGCTGGTGTTAAGCGAGTAATCGATACTAGGCTTAATAATGTGTCTCAACTAGCGGGTTTCACTAAGCGATCAGACCTAGACTACTTCTTACGCAAGATTGCTGGCATTGAGTATGTCCACTACCCTGACTTTGCGCCGACCAAACCCATGTTAGATGCCTACAAAAAGCAGAGAGGTGACTGGGCTAACTATGAGCAACAATTTTTGCAGCTAATGACCGATCGGCAAATTGAAACCCTAGTCTCACCAGAATTTTTGAATGGTGCCTGCTTACTCTGTAGTGAAGCAGAGCCTCATCATTGTCATCGCCGTCTAGTGGCAGAATACTTAAATCAGCACCTGGGGCATATAGCTATACATCATCTTTAGTCGAGGATTGTATAATTAGTGCCCATAAGTATGATGGCCACTCGTGGGTTCGGTATAGTGCAACTGATTTGTCTAGCTAACTCTCGCAAACATGGTGAGCGTTGTATTGCAGGTATAAATCCAATAACTGGTGATTGGATTCGACCAGTCTGTATGCAGTACCGATACAAAGATGATGGTCGGGTTCCTCAACATGTTCGCCGTATAGACGGAACAGAGCCAAACCTCCTAGACATTCTAGAAATTCCCTTGGATAAAGAGGCCCTTGATTTTGGGTTTGAGCGAGAAAATTGGTTAATTATGCCAGGAGCCTGGAAGAGGCTAGGTCGGGCAAGTTTAGCAGATGTCGTCACCTATGCTAATGGGGAGATTATGTATCCTAAGTACAAACGAGCTGTGCCACTTCCCTACCTTGAATCCCTACCCAGGAATCAACAGAAAACCCTTCAGCTTCTGAAGGTCGTCAATTTCCGAGCCTGGATTAATGCTGAGGAAAAGTATCGAGCTAGCTTGGTTACCACCAATGGACATGAGCTTCACGATGCACCAATTACAGACCCTGTGTTTATCAAGAAATTGGATATTGGTGATTATAGAAACAACCGAAGGTTTACTAGCGATCGTTGTTTAGTGACCTTGAGCTTAGGAATGCCCTTTGCAAAGGAAAAAGATGGTGAAAAGTATTGCTGGAAGTTGATTGCTGGTGTAATTGAAATTGCTGTCAGCTAGTGTATCTAGAGTCAGCAACTCAGTTCGGTAGTTAGGTGTGCTTCTTCCCTAACCTCACAGCAGTGTGCACAGCTTGCAGAATGGCAGCAGCGTTATCACGGGGTGACCAAGTTTCCATGCGCTTAACAGCATTTTGACTCAGGGTTTGGAGTCGATCGCGGTCTGATAGCGCCTCTTGTAAAATAGCTGCAAGGGCATCCACGTCACCACAAGGATAGATATAGCCAGTGTAGCCTGATTGCACAATGTCGAAGCGTCCGCGAATTTCGTCACTGAGTACTACAGGGCAGCCACAGAGCATAGCTTCACAGACGACCACAGGGCAAGGATCATAGCCAGATGGCAACACCAATAAATCTGCTGATCGATAAGTAGCAGGCAGTTGGGATTGGTTAACAAACCCCAAGAATTTCACCCGATCAGCAATCCGCAGGCTCTCTGCTGCTGCCATCAACTCTAGTTTTAGGGGGCCTTCTCCAGCAAAGACCAAGTAAGCGTAGGGTAATTGCGCCTGGGCAAAGGCAGATAACACATCGGCAGGACGCTTCCAGGGTTGAAGCTTGGCACAAAATAGCACCACGAGCGCATCAGCAGGAATTCCCCACTGATGACGGATGGCGGCCCGGTCAACTAGGGCGGCTTGGGCCGTCCACCAGTCGTTGTCTACCACAAAGGGAGTCATGACAATTCGCTGAGGAGGCACACCCAAGCTGCGAAGAAACTCACTACCCGCCGCAGAGGTCGATATGGCAACATCTGCTAGGCTAAAAATGCGCGGGAGGATCCATTGTTTAAGCCGGAGCTTCCAAGAGCTACCCTTGCTACGGACATCTAGGGAAGTGGCATCTGTGTTAAATAGCAATGGAGTGCGGCTAGTCTTAGCAGCAGCGGCGGCAATCCAGAAGCTAGCGTAGGTGTAGCCTGTATAGACAATAACAGCATCGAACTTACCCGTATGAATCAACCGCCACAAGCCGAGATTCACTAAGCCCCAGAACTTTCCTAGACTAGGATGCTTAGACCTGTTGGGAACATACTCCCAGGAATAGCCTTCCAGCAGGGGAATGTCCCACTGCACAGCTACACCAAATTCTGGGTCAACTCCGGTTTCTGCTCCTTGTAGGCTGCAATAGGCAACGTGAAGATCCAGTTGGGCTTGTTGAGTCATCAAGCGCAGCAGGGGAGCTACGTACTGCACGGGATGGGAACAAACCATCAGCACGCGATAGATACGCTCAACCATAGGGCAAGGTCTCCAGAAAGCGCTTAGCGATCGTATTCCAGGCAAACTGGGTTTTCCATAGGGTCATATTCCGCTGATGGAGTGTTTGCCAACACCGGGAATCTGTCAAC
>JANWZG010000301.1 GCA_025054735.1 Cyanobacteriota bacterium
ATTTGGCTCTGAGGCTTACTCCAAGGTTATTTGCGAGGTTATTTGCCGCTGTAGAGTTATGTTGCTGGTTGACTGACAAGTCTTTTGTGGCTGGGTCGAATAAGGTGAAATTCAACGCCAGTCCATGTTCTACTGGGTTACACGTTGCCAATCTAACCCATAAGAGAACAGAAGTTTCAAGAGTTTTATCAAGCAACCGAGCTGTGCTGTAGCGTAGCTGGTTTCTCGATCGGTCTTCCTAATGGATGATATAGCCAGTCTGTATAGCGGTTTGTGGAGATGACCATCCGCTTCAGTCCCACTCCGTGCGACACTGAGATTACGTACAGAAAGGTGTCTGACGTATCTGGGCGTAATGGAGGTAGCCAATGATGGAGCCAGTTTCCAGACCGAGAGATGTGCAGGTATTGCCAATTGCACCGGAAACGACAGCGCTACGATCGCGAAGTTGGAAGCGCTTGCGCTTTGAAATTGAATATGCTCTAGAGCGCGGAACTACAGCCAATTCATTCTTGATTCAGGCTGATCGGGTAGCACTGATTGACCCACCCGGTGAGACGTTCACTGAAATTTATTTGACAGAACTACAACAGCGGCTGGATTTGAAGTCTTTGGACTACATCATCTTAGGTCATGTAAATCCTAACCGCATGGTGACACTAAAGGCCATCTTAGAGATTACTGACCGTGTTACGTTTATCTGCTCAAATCCAGCAGCGATCACACTGCGCAATGGGCTAGCGGAACAGGCTCCAATGATTCGTGTTGCGCGGGGAGATGAAACGCTGGACTTGGGACTAGGCCATCATCTTCAGTTTATTCCTACACCAAACCCACGCTATCCTGATAGTCTCTGCACCTATGACTCTAGAAGTAATATCCTCTACACAGATAAATTATTTGGAGCGCATATTTGTGGGGATCAGGTCTTTGATGAGGGTTGGGCTGTCTGGTTGGAGGATCGTCGCTATTATTTTGACTGCTTGATGGCTCCCCATGCACGGCATGTAGAAACAGCTCTAGAAAAGCTGACCAGCACAGTTCCCCAACTGGCTAGGTTTGGTCGTCAGCCATTGAAGACGGAGCAGACTGGTCAAGATTCTTCCCCATCTGCGTTTGCAGCTTCTTTACCCCTGGCAACAGCCTCTTCGCCACCTCTGTTAATTGCCCCTGGGCATGGCCCTCTGGTGAGATATGGGCTAGCTGATGTCATTAAAGTCTATTGGCAATGGAGTCAACAGCAGCGATCGCAAGAGTTATCCGTAGCGTTATTGTATGCTTCTGCCTATGGCAACACCACCACTATGGCACAGGCGATCGCTAGGGGAATTACCAAAGCAGGGGTAGCCGTAGAGTCGATTAACTGTGAAGTTGCAGAGCCGGCTGAAATCCAAGCAGTGATTGAGAAGGCGAGTGGGTTTATTATTGGCTCGCCTACATTGGGGGGACATGTGCCAACACCTGTGCAAACAGCCTTAGGTATCATTTTGTCTACAGCAAGTAAGACCAAGCTAGCGGGAGTGTTTGGTTCGTTTGGCTGGAGTGGGGAGGCGATCGATATCATCTATAGTAAACTCCGTGATGCAGGCTATAGTTTTGGATTTGAACCCATTCGCGTTAAATTTAAGCCAACCGAAGCCACCCTCCAGATGTGTGAGCAGACTGGCACCGATTTTGCCCAAAGCTTGAAAAAGGCGAAGAAAGTCCGCACAGCCAACCAGCCTGCCAGCAATGTTGAGCAAGCAGTAGGTCGATTGGTAGGTTCCCTATGCATCCTTACTGTTCGCCATGGAGAAGTCAGTGGTGCTATGTTGGCATCGTGGGTATCTCAAGCTACTTTCAATCCACCAGGAGTGATGGTGGCTATTGCTAAAGACCGCGCAATTGAGTCGCTGATTTATCCAGGAAGCCGCTTCGTGCTTAATATTCTAGCTGAAGGCAAGCACATTCCGCTGATGAAGCAGTTTTTGAAACCATTTCAGCCAGGGGAGGATCGGTTTGCTGGGGTGGCGACTCAGGAAACAGATAACGGTAACTTGATTTTGACAGATGCTCTGGCTTGGCTGGAATGTCGAGCTGACCAACGCATGGAGTGTGGGGATCATTGGCTAGTATACGCGATCGCTGAGACTGGCAATGTTCTGCTAGCTGATGCCCTCACTGCTGTTCACCATCGCAAAACAGGCATGAAATACTAGCGAGACAGACTATCTAGGCAAAGGCTAGGCAAAGGAGTAGTTACGTCTGTACCCTGTTCCTCTTACCTCTTGACTGCTACAGCTCTTTAAGCGAGGGTAATCAGATGCTTAGCAATTCGTTGGGCAGCACCGGGAGCACCCATGCGCAGGTAGCCATTTTGGGCAATGGCGTGGAGACCATCAGCATTACTCAATAACCGTTGCAGCGCTGGAGCAACAGCTTCAGGGTTAGGTGCTAGGGTAACTGAACAACCTAACAGCCGATTCTGGGCTTGGGCAAAGGCTAAAGTAAACTGAGGGCCTCGTCCCGGCATAGTAATCGCAGGCTTGCCAAGACCAACAAATTGCTCTGTCGCTGTGCCAGTCATGGCGATTGCCACGTCGGCTTGTTGGGCACAGACAGTAAACGCTGTAGATAACTCTAGGTGGATATTGGGATTCAAGGTATGGTGAAATTCTGTTGATGAACCTTGATTAGCTTGCCAGTTCATCGTCACTAGCGTTGTGGCGAGTTCGGCTAGTGAGAGGCTGGGGGCGATTGCTGCTAGACAGCGAAGCGCACGATCCGGCGCAGTGTCAATAACACCTTGCACAGCCTGGAGAATTTGTCGCCAGTTAGCATAGGCTTCTGGAATCCGAGAACCAGGCAAGAGTAGCAGTGTCAAGCAATTGGGAGGGGCACTAGTGTCAGCAGAGGCAGCATCAAAACCATCCATCATGGGGTTACCAAGATCAATTGCTGGGATACTATAGCGCTGTAAAGTAGTGGTAGTGAGGCGATCGCGGGGATACACTGCCTTGCAGTTGGGGCGATTCATAAGCCAACGCTCCCAGGGTAAGTACACCCCTCCTAGACAATATTCCAGCCGCTCAAACCAGGGTAAGTTGGGGTGGATGCCAGTCTCTTCGTCGCGGAGATGATAGTCAGACTTGGCCGTGGCTACTAGGGCATAGGGAGCACCGCTTAGCCATGCTAGCACTAGGGGCACAATATCCCCAACTGCCAAAATGAATCCACCAACGGCTGCCCAGGCTTTGACGGCTCGTAGCTGAGCCAGCGTAAGCTGCACTAACCCTGCTTGCATATCGCGCACTAATTGGCGGCCATCTTGATTGACAAACCCACCAGAGGGCATGGTTTGCACAGGCCCTACGATTGTAATCCCTGCTTGCCGATAAGCATGACCCACACCGACGATCGGCAGACCTGCCAGTTCTGGAGGATTAGGTTGTTGTTGCAGAGCAGTGGCTATCCGACAGGCAATTTCATCTTCACCATGACCATTACTAAGGCAAAGCAACTTCTGCATGGGGAGTTTTTTACTGACCTCTTCGACCTAAGAACGTGATGAACACTATGAACCATTGCACCATCCACACTACGGTTTGCCCTAGAAACAGCGACAATCCGCCAACAGAGCCATATTTGGTCAAATGGTAATGAAAGCGAGTAGGCAGATGATAGGGGGACTTTTTGCTACTGAACACACGGTACCAACTGGGCACTGGTAGCTGGTACAGATAGTCGCGAAAGCGATAAATTGTGTCAGTAACTCCAGGCAGGCGAACCTTGGCATCTCCAAGAATACAGACCGTAAACCCAGCGCGGCTAGCAGCTAGCAAATACATTCCGTCACCACCATACTGAGGAAAACGATCAGCATCAGGATAGCCGATCGTTGCCATTACCGATCGAGGAATTGCCACGCAGTAGCCGCTAGTACCCTCAACTACAACGACTTCGCCAGGATGGGCAGCAAATCGGTGTCGGCCTCGAAAGCCAGTTGGCAGCGGTTGATTGCCACTGGGACTGTAGCAGGCAGCAGCAGCGATCGTTTTAGGATGGGTATGCACAAACTCAACCAACGCTTCGATCGCACCTGGCTCAGGCCAGCAGTCATCATTCAGCCATAAAACGATCGCAGCACGGTCTGCCCAGGCATTGCTCATCCCTAGCCGCATTGCACCTGTCCACCATAGATCCCCTGTTCCTACTAGCACCTTGACCGTCGGATAAGCTGTTTGAATGGCAGCCGTGGTTCCATCTGTAGAGCCATCATCCACAACTACTATCTGATACCGATCCAACACGCCAAGCTGTTGTAACTGGTGAAGGCAAGCTAGGGTTATAGCACAGCGATTATAAACTGGGATGAGAATGTGAACGATTGGCTGCTCTTGGCTCATCCCCATAGACATCAATCCTTAGTTGCAGCGACAGCCTTGAGCTTAGCGTAAAACTCTGAGGTATCTGTCGGGGGTACAAACTGGTGAATAGGCTGAATAGGCTGACAGGTCATTGGCTCTGGTTCTGAGGGTGATTGCTCAGATACGCCTTGCTCAGGGAGTATTGAATGAGTGGGTGGCTCTTCCCAGGGGTCAGGTATGGTGCTAGAGGCCGATTGCTTGTCAGATGATTGCCAGCACAACAACTGAGGCTGACAGGCTGCGGTAACATCAGGGGATGTTGATGGAAGGGTAGCCCCGATCGCTTCCTGGTGAACTACCGGTAACACATGCTCACATACCATCTGGGCAAATTCAGCATTGAAATGGCATAGTGGCTCACCCCGACGCTTCCAAAAGGCGAGAATTTGTACCACAGAAATGGCCTTGTAACGCCCTTGATAGAGCGCTTCTATCACAGCTAGCTTAATCCAGTGAGGTTGGTAATAGTCCATCCACTCAGCTACCAACTGTTCAGCTCTGTAGCCGTCTAGATCAAAGCTATAGCCATCCAACAGAGTCACTGCATGATCGACGATCGAGGGACGCATAGCTGTGGTCCTCAACTGGTAAAATAACCCT
>JANWZG010000302.1 GCA_025054735.1 Cyanobacteriota bacterium
GCAAACCCAGGACATAACGCCAAGGGTTGCTGATTTAGAACCAGCGCAGGCCGATGATGACCTTAACTCTGCGTTGGAATTTTTGGAGCAACTGAGTGCAGCATTAAATGACCAACCAACAGATACCAGTGAACAGGTATTGTCAGATGCTGATGATGTGCTAGAGGATGGCTTAGATGGTGATGATGCAGAGAGCGTAGTCAATTTATCAGATTTGTCAGACTCTATTGACCTGTCGGACTGGCCAGACTCTGATGATCTTCTGAGTGCTCTGGATGACTTGCCTGCTGTCCCAGAATCACCCCTGGACACGATCACCACAACATTGTCTGAGATGCCATCGCTGAAAAAGCCCAACAGCCCAGAAATAGATAGCTATGAATTAGATGCCTTTTATCAAAGTTTATTTGGTGATGATGCAGGCTTAGCAGCTAGTCAGGATGCTGAACCGGAACCACCTGAACCAACTGTAGAAACTGAGGCAAACACTCCCTCTGAAGGGCTGTCCCAGAGGATGGATGTAGTAGTAGACATGCTAATGGAGGCTCCGTCGTCCTTGCAGCCAATTGATGAAGATATGGCTACAGACGATGTTGTCATTGAGCCAGATGTTGTAGACGCTTCTGTTAGTTTGCAATCTGATGGCATGGTGACGCTAGAGAGTAGCGATCTGTTTCCTAACGTTGAGATGTTCTTGGAATCATCAGACCTGTTGCCCAATGGTGATGCCGATGACCTCAGTGCCAATCTGGGTAGTGCCGGGGATGATGGTTACAGCGAAATTTCTGCGGACGAGAATGATGTTATTCCAGCAAGCCCCTTACCCTTGACTCTTGATGATCTATTTCGAGCTGAAGAGCCAGAACCGCTATCCCGGCGATCGCCACCAGAGGCTTCCCTATCACTTGGCAGTGTACCATCGAGTTCTCTAGATGCGATCGCAACCCCCGCAATTTCAACTAATGAACCAGATGATAACGATACCCTAGCTAGCTTAGGCGATTTTTTAGGATTTTCCCAGACAATAACCCCTACTGAAACCCCCACTAAAGATGCTGGTTCTGCGACGGCTGCTGCTCCTTCTCCTTCAGTTTTGCCATCAGCTTCTGCTCAGCCATCTCCCAATGTCGATATCGGTGCAACAGATGAGGACTATATCCCAGCATCACCCGATGAAATGCTGCTAGTCAACGATCCTGACTCGATCCATGAAACCACACCAGCACAGGATGTTGATTTTTGGCTGAATGCCAGTGTTTTGCGGCAGTTAAGCGATGACTTGTCAAGCTTGGAGTATTCCCAGACGGCAGATGATGCCTGGGAAATGCTGCCGTTCGATGATTCTGCGGATACATTTACAGATACATCTGCAGATACAGCAGGTACATTTGATGAGCGACAATCCACGTCTGCGTCAGCCAACTCAGACGACAATGGCTCTGAAGATGATGCAGACAGTGATAGCTCCATGCCCCAAGCCCTACCCACTGCGGGTACATACCCTTCCCATCATCCAGTCACAGTTAACCCTGAACGTATAGATACCTTATTCGCTGCACTGGGGGATCCTGTTGATCTACAGTCGCCTCCTGACACAGAAACGTTGACTCCAGAGGGCTTAGCAGCGATGTTCTCTGATGCGCCTATTGGAGATGATTCTCCGCCAGAGGAAATGCCCCTAACACTGGACTCTCTTCCAGAAAGTCTAGGTGATGCTGTAGTTTCTCCTAACCTGTCGCCGCTACCCAATCCCCTTGCGGCAGTTACACTCTCATCGCCAAGTCTTTCTGCTGCTGACCCCGCTCCTGAAGATGTCACGATTGATGACATGTTTGCGGAGTTTTCTGGAGACGCTATCGAGCAAAAAAAAAAGATAGATGATGGCATAGTAGCTAGCGCTGCTGCAATGCCAACGGTGTTACAGTCTAACACGCGCTTGCAGACCAATACAGTGCTCCAGGCTGAACAAGCTTCCCACCCTCCTCAAGACCGACCTATTCAACAAGCAGAACCCAATGCAGACAAATGGTACTTGGGACTAGACATTGGTACTACAGGTATTTCTGCCGTGTTGCTAAACTGCACGGTAGGTAAGGTCTATCCCTTGGGCTGGCAGGTGGCTGAGTCTTCGGAGGTGATGCAGTCGTTTCGGCTACCTGCGATCGCCTGTCTGTCTACTATTAATGGCTCATTACAAGCGGTTGGCAATCAGATAGAGGCCATGCAGGCACTGTTGCAGTCTACCCGAGGTGGTGATCCTGCTAGTGTGGTGTTGCACCATTTCAAGCCCTATCTAAAGGCAGCTTTACCCTTTCAACCAGCAGGAGAGTTACCCCAACCCCAAGTACGTTGGTCAACTCAGGCGCAGGTCTCAATCGGGGACATTCAGCGTGTCCTCCAAACCCTATTGACCCAGTTGCTTACACCCAATACTAGTCATGTTTCAGCGCTGGGGCTAGATACGATCGCCTTGCGCAGAGCGTTGGCTTCCTTGTCGGGTGTGATTTTGGGCTATCCTCATAACTGGTCAGATACCTATAGCATCAACCTCCGGGATGTAGTGCTGAAAGCAGGCTTAGTGCAGGCTCCTGATCAGGTTATTTTTCTGGATGAGACGATCGCTGCTGTCTTGTCGGGGTTATCTGCTGTTCAGGATGCACTTCGTTCTGCAGGTAAACGGCAGCGGTTGCCTAAGGGAATGACATGGCGTGGCAGCACGTTGGTGATTAGTTCAGGTGCTACCTCAACGGAGTTAGCTGTAGTTTTCTTACCAGAGCAAATCCATGAGGTATCCCATCATGACTTTTTGATTCGCAGCCTTGCCTATGCAGGTAATGCCATCGACCAAGATATTCTGGGGCACGTTCTCTATCCGGCTTGGGTTGAGCAACAGAATTTGACGATCGCCCAAGCCCAAGTGCGAGAACAGGTAGTAGCCGGTGATCTCTTCCCTGACTTTACGATTCCTAATCCTGATGTCGATTGGGAAACCTTGGGAATTGTGCCCACAGAGTTGCCAACGCCGGGCGAACCTGATGTAGCTCGTCGTCAAGCCCTACAACAGCGTTTAGAGGGGTCGGTGTTTGGTACGTTATTGCTAGAGGCGGCTCGGTATATCAAACTAGCGCTTCAGTATCGCCAGTCAGTGGCAGTTGCTATCGGTAATCACACCTGTATCATTCAGCGACGACGGTTAGAGAGCGAGGTGTTTCTGCCCTTTGTAAAGCGCCTCAACGAGAGCATGAAAGCCTTGCTGGAGCAGACCGGGTTCCTTCCCCAGACTATTAACCAAGTAATCTGCACTGGTGGGACGGCTAGTCTGCCTGCAATTGCCCGCTGGTTGCGTCAAAAATTACCCAATGCCACCATCATTCAGGATACGTATGTGCCTGATCAGGTGTTACCACAATTGCTACCCAATGGTGTTGCCCATATCTTGCCGATAGCACCCTTGTGCAGCCGCGTTGCCTATGGTCTAGCCGTGCTGCCACTGTATCCTAATGTGCTGGATGTATCCCGTCATCAATACAGCGACTATTTCCTGTTAGCAGAGTTGTTACGGTTGGTTATGGATAAAAATCGGGTAACTGCTGCCACACCCCCCACTTTCTCGCTGCAAGAGGTTAACCAAAACCTAGCCGACAACGGCGTTGATACCCATGCTTGCCAGCACCGCATTCTTGCCCTTCTAGAAGGTCACTTGCCGCCAGGGTTGGTGCCATCTGCCAGCGATCGCGCACTCTTTTCACCAGAGTCGTTGAATCATCCCTACTATCAGCATCTGTTAGCAACTCCCCTATTTACTGGATACGATGATCCTGCTAGAGGGCGGGTCTATCGCGCTAACCTAGAGCAATGTCAGCGGGTTCAAGACTTTTTAACCATGGTTTTCAACACTAGTCATCACCCCCTAAATCGGTCGCTGACCATAGCCCTTAGCCCGGTCGATATCCCCAAGTGACAGAGATGCTATGCTGCTAACCAGAGGGAGAGAGTAAAACCATCGGCTCATGACAACACTACTAGCGCGACGGTTCACTGTTAGAGACTGTTACCGGATGCTGGAAGCAGACATCTTAACCGAGGACGATCGGGTAGAGTTAATTCGGGGCGAAATTATTCCAATGTCTCCTATTAGTCCATGTCATACTGGACGTGTTAAGCGTCTGAACCGTCTGTTCTTTACTCGATTAGGCGATCGTGTAGTTGTAAGTGTACAGGCTCCTATCGAGGTGGATGATACGTCAGAGCCACAGCCTGACCTAGCGGTGCTAACATTTCACGACGATTGTTACGCATCTAGACACCCTAAACCAGAGGACATCTTGTTAGTGGTAGAGGTTGCCAACACCCCAGGGGACTACGATCGTGAGATCAAAATGCCCCTCGACGCAGCAGCCAACATGCAAGAAGTCTGGTTGCTGGATGTGACCAGCCAGTGCTTAGAAGTCTTTCAGATACCCACACCCGATGGTTACCAGTCTGTGCAACAATTCTACCGGGGTCAGCAGGTGTCTCTGTTGGCATTTCCAGAGGTAGTTGTTTCGGTGGATGAGGTGCTGGGTTAGTCTTGAGCGGAGATCGGTTGACAGTAGACCTGCGAAGTTACGTATATCTCGATCGCTTGCAGCCTCAGTATGCGTCATACTTGGGCACGACGGCTCCTGGTTTTTTACCGTTGCCAGGAGATGCATCTCTGTGGATTGAAATCTCGCCCGGTGTGGATATTAACCGCATCACAGATGTTGCTATGAAATCTACCCGTGTGCGGCCTGGGTTGCAGATTATTGAACGGCTTTATGGCCTGTTAGAAATTCATGCCAATAACCAAGGGGATGTACGCACAGCAGGGCAGGCAATTTTGGAAACCCTCGGTGTGCGTGAACAGGAACGCATCAAGCCTCGTGTGGTGTCTAGCCAAATTATTCGCAACATTGATGCTCACCAAACTCAGTTGATCAACCGTATGCGACGGGGAC
>JANWZG010000303.1 GCA_025054735.1 Cyanobacteriota bacterium
ACTATCCTAGTGTGGGTGCAACTGAAACGTTGATGATGGCAGCAACCCTTGCTGAGGGGGAAACCATTATTGACAACGCTGCTCGTGAGCCAGAGGTTGAAGACTTGGCAAACTTTTGTCGAGCTATGGGAGCCAAAATCCAGGGGGCTGGTACTAATCGCATTGTGATTTCTGGTGTCTCAAGTTTGCACTCAGTGGACTACTCAATCATTCCTGATCGCATTGAAGCTGGGACATTCTTAGTAGCGGGCGCAATCACCCAGTCAGAAATTAGCCTACTATCAGTTGTGCCTGATCACTTGACTGCTGTAATTGCCAAATTGCAGGAAATGGGGGTTGAGGTGATTGCTGATGCTGGCGATCGTCTAACGGTTCGGGCCAGTGGTCACTATCGTGCTAGCGATATCAAAACCCTTCCTCACCCAGGGTTCCCGACAGATATGCAGGCTCAGTTTATGGCTTTGCTCACATTGGCGGAGGGTAGCAGTGTGATCACTGAAACCGTATTTGAAAATCGTCTTCAGCATGTCTCTGAATTGAGCCGCATGGGTGCCGATATTCGGGTCAATGGCAACACGGCTATTGTACGTGGAGTACCCTTTTTGTCTGGTGCGCCAGTGCAGGCTACAGATTTGCGTGCATCGGCAGCGCTGGTAGTTGCTGGGCTAGCTGCTGAAGGTAAGACTGTGATTCAAGGACTGCATCATTTAGACCGGGGCTACGAAAATCTAGAAGGTAAACTTAAGCAGCTTGGTGCTCGACTAGAGCGAGTTAGTGTAAGTTAGTGTCAATCTAGCCATCTAGTGTCCTTTGCAAGGCGTTATTCTGGATGGGGTCTATTTCCTAGCATTGAGGCGTTATGAGTGAGACAGCAGCCAAGTCAAGCTTGGCAATTTGGTTTCAGCGCTTACTAGCCGCTATCATGCTAGGCGGTCAGGTCGTTATTCATCTGGCATCGGGTAAGGTTAACCAGCGCAATGTACGTGAACAGATGGCGATCGTTGGCCCAGAGTCGTTGCCGATTACAACCTTGACGGCTGCCTTTGTAGGTATGGTGTTTACCATCCAGGTAGCACGGGAGTTCATTCAACTGGGTGCTAGTAATGCAGTAGGTGGGGTGTTAGCGATCGCCTTAGTGCGAGAGCTAGCTCCTGTATTAACAGCAGTTGTCATTGCTGGACGAGTTGGGTCGGCGTTTGCTGCTGAGATTGGCACCATGCGGGTCACAGAACAAATCGATGCACTATACATCCTGAAAACGGATCCGATCGACTACCTAGTAATTCCTCGCATCATAGCGTGTTGCAGCATGTTACCTATTTTGACCATCTTGTCCTTCGTTACCGGTATGGTCGGGGGCTTGGTTATTGCTATTAGCCGATATAATCTAGCAGCCGTGGCCTTTATCAACTCTGCCCGCAATTTCTTGCAAATTTGGGATTTAATCAGTGCAGCAATTAAGGCAGGTGTGTTTGGGGCACTAATTGCCATCATCGGCTGTAGTTGGGGGCTGACGACAACTGGCGGTGCCAAAGGTGTGGGACAATCCACTACTACGGCTGTGGTTACATCCCTACTAGCTATCTTTTGCTTTAACTTCTTTTTATCTTGGGTGCTCTTTCAAGGGCCTGGCAGCGCAACACTCCGGGGCCTCTAGCACGCATCAGTCATGTGTATACACCTCGTAGCATCTATGGCATCGGCAAGTAAGGCGATTACACCCAACACTCCTCAGCTCAAGTCTACAGAAGTAGCCATAACAACCTTATCCACAGCATCTAGATTAGGATTTCAACTGCCGGATCCAGATGATGAGACAATTGCCGACCACGACTTTCAGGCACAGGTTGACCAAGCTTGGCAGACGTGCGATCAGCTCAATCTACAAACAGACATTTGGCGTGGTCGAATTTTGCGCGTAGTGCGCGATCGAGAAAAAAATCGCGGCGATGGACGCGGCACAGGCTTCTTGAAATGGTTAGCTGACCACGAAATCAGTAAAAGTCAAGCCTATAGCTGGCTGGAAATAGCGGCTAGTGCTGACACCCTAGCTACAACTGGGCAGCTAGATGCAGAAACAGTTGAGCGTTTTAGCAAGCGAGCCTTTGTGGAAACAGCGAGAGCTACACCAGAAGTGCAACAACTTGTGACTGACGCTGCTCGCAGTGGCAGCCATATTACCCGTCGAGAAGTGCGCCAACTAGCCGATGAATGGATAGCAATGACTTCAGACTTGCTTCCAGAACCCGTGAAAGAACGGGCTGCGGCTAGTGTGATTCCCCCACGCTATTTGGCTCCCTTGGTGCGCGAGATGGAGAAGTTGCCTACTGTGCACCAAGCGGTCATCCAAGAGGCGATTGCTGATGCTCCTGATGTAGAGACAGTCAGACAAGCCACTACCGATGCCCGCCGCTTGGCAAAATACCTAACCAATAGCAGCCATGTCCAAGCCCTTGATCATCCCCAGTTGGACATAGAAGCTGCTCTAGAAGAGGCATTACGGCTAGACTGCTTACCTTCTGCGGCTGACTTAGTTGCCCAAGCGGCTCAGGTAGAGCAACTGGCTGCCAAACTATTCACCAGTTGGAAACGCCTCCAAAACTTAGCTGAACGGTTGTATCTGGACAGTGGTGCTAGCACACCGCATCTGCGGCGAATGCTTTCCTGTCTAGAAACCCTGTCGGGGGAGTCTATCCAACTCCAGCTAGGTCATGGGGACTCGCCTCGCACGATTTGCATCCACATTCAGGATGATGAGGTGTGGTCAGCGACTGTTGAGTAATTGTCCTGATGAGTAATTGTCCTGATGAGTAATTGTCCTGACGCACGATCGCCTAGGGTGTAAATAGACGCTCAACTGGAATGACAATATCTAGAAATGTTGTAGGGGCTGCTGTGCCACTTGTTAGACAGTGCTGATGCTGATACTGGCCTGCGATCGGCAAGCAAAATGTCATTAATTGCTGATGCTTGAGATGAACGATCCAATAATCTTGAATCTCCGCTGCTGCATAGGGAGCACTGCGCTCAATCATGGCTTGTTCAGTATCATTTTCTACATAATCAATAAGCCAGTAAATGTTATTCGGCTGGGGATGATGTTCCAGGTAGACTGTATCTAAAGGCTGCACAATGGCAAGATCAGGCACTGGCATAGAGCCATCTGCCAAGATGATGGGCTTATGCTCTCGAACTTGTGCTCGGCTGTCTAACAGTGAGCGTAGTTGGTGGGCAAAGCGATCGCTAAAATAAGCGTGAAGGGGGGTTTCAGCAGGGACATTCATTACGGCACAGTTTGCGTGAGGGGTCAGTAGTCTCCCCATAACATACCCATTCTTGCCGCTAACCTGCACAACTAGTTACACTAGCCCCCTAAAAACTCGTCAGCTCCAGTCTTCATCATTACGGCGACCACGCACATCTCGATAAATTTGTTCAGCATGGATGCGGCGTGTCTTTTCGTATAAAGCTTCTTCCGTTAAGCCCCACTGTCGCAGCACTTTCTCCAAATCAGCTTGAATATCACGGGCACCCGGAAAGCCTCGATAACGAATGCGCAATCGTCCCAACTCTGCTAGGTTATAGTCTGTAGGTTCCCCAGCCAATAGGGCATTCACAATTTGGCGATCAACCGCTGCTTGGGGATGCTGCTGATCTCGTTGTTCGCTAGCTGCCATTGACCTCTACAGGATTACCGTCTCCAACACTCACAATTTTAAAGCCAACAGCAGGCAGATTTGACAGTTAGAAGCCCAGCGAACGGAATTCATGGAATTCACGGCCTAACCAGCAAAGTCATACCTCTAAAGCAGAGATATAGGGTAAACAACTGACGGAAACCCCTGTAGTGTAAGGGTTCTGTAGATGCGCTTTACCGTCATGTTTCTAGCCCTTAACACCACTGCTAGCTTCACTGGGAATGATATACCGTTGCATGATCAAGAAGAATCCTAGGATAGGAGCGATGGAAATAATGGATCCAGCGGCAATCAAGCGCCAGTCTAGGGAAAAAGTGCCCGCCAGTTGGGCAACACCAAGGGGCAAGGTGTAATACTCTTGCCGATCGAGGATGATTAATGGCCAAAGAAAGTCACTCCAAGAGCCGATGAAGACAAAAATTGCCAAGGTCACCAGAGCTGGACGAATGGCTGGGATCATGACGTACCACCAAATGCCCAAGGCTGAGCAGCCGTCAATGCGGGCGGCTTCTTCCAGTTCTTTGGGTACCCCTTGAAACGCCTGTCGGAGCAGAAAAATGCCAAAGGCAGAGGCAATGTAGGGAAAGATTATCCCTAGGTAGGTGTTACGCAGACCTAGTTGAACCGTCAGCACGTAGAGCGGAATCATGACAATCTGGAAGGGAATGAGGATGGTAGCTACAATCGCAGTAAACAGTGCGCTGCGTCCCCAGAATGTCATCCGAGCTAGGGGATAGGCTGCCAAAGCACAAAACAATAGGTTTAGCACCACAGTCAGTGTGGCCACGATCGTACTGTTCAGCAGGTAACGTCCAAAGGGATTAGTTTGCCAGACCTGTACGAAGTTAGCAAGGGTAGGCTGCTCAGGCAAAAATCGGGGTGGAAATTCAAAGATTTCCTCTGTAGGGGACTTGAGGGATGTGCTAAACAGCCAAATCAAGGGTAAGAGCATGGCAAGGGCGATCGCACTGAGCACCACATAGGTCAGCACTAGACGCAATACGGGCGATATGGAAGCTATGCCTAAAGATTTGATATTCGCAGACTGGCTAGGAACCATGGTATGTTTCAGTGTTGCCACATTCTAACTGTACACCCTGAAATTGGGAGTAAACATTCGAGTCACTTAACAGTAGAGGCAAAATCAGGGTTAAATCTCTACAGTGGTTATGATTTAGACTGACGGCGGCGTTGCCAAGCCAGACTAATGACTACCAGACCTAGACCTGCAAGCAAGACGGTCAGCAAGACTAGCGGAGCCATACTGCGTGATGAGGG
>JANWZG010000304.1 GCA_025054735.1 Cyanobacteriota bacterium
TCTCATCCTTCCAGAGGTAGGGTTAGAGGGGCAAAAGCGCTTAAAAGCTGCCAAGGTATTATGTATTGGTACAGGGGGATTAGGCTCTCCTTTGTTGCTGTATTTAGCCGCTGCTGGTGTTGGTCGCATTGGGATTGTAGATTTTGATGTGGTTGACAGTTCTAATTTGCAGCGTCAAGTCATCCATGGCACATCTTGGGTGGGTAAGCCCAAAATTCAATCAGCAAGAACTCGAATCCTAGAAATCAACCCATTCTGCCACGTTGACCTCTACGAAACTCGGCTTACCTCTGACAATGCCCTCGATATTATGGCACCCTATGACATTGTGGTTGATGGCACAGACAACTTTCCAACTCGCTACTTGGTAAATGATGCCTGTGTGCTGCTCAACAAGCCCAATGTGTATGGCTCTATTTACCGGTTTGAAGGGCAGGCCACAGTTTTCAACTATGAAGACGGCCCTAACTATCGAGATCTCTACCCAGAGCCACCCCCTCCTGGTTTAGTTCCATCCTGTGCTGAAGGTGGTGTTTTGGGCATCTTGCCAGGCGTAATTGGGACTATTCAGGCCACAGAGACGGTCAAAATCATTCTAGGGGTTGGTGAAACTCTGAGTGGACGCTTGCTGCTATATGATTCCTTGAATATGCGGTTCCGAGAGTTAAAGCTGCGTCCTAACCCAGAACGTCCAGTGATTACCAAGCTGGTTGACTACGAAGAGTTCTGTGGCATTCCCCAAGCTAAAGCCCAGGAGGCCAAGCAATTGTCTGAAATCGCTGAAATATCTGTCCAGGAGCTGAAACAACTGCTAGACAGCGGTACTGAGGATATTCTGTTACTAGATGTTCGTAATCCTGAAGAGTATGAGATTGCTCGAATTCCAGGTTCTGTGTTGATCCCCTTGCCAGAGATTGAGAATGGTAATGGCCTTGCTAAGATAAGGGAACTTTTGAATGGTCATCGGCTAATTGCCCACTGTAAGATGGGAGGACGATCGGCAAAGGCCTTAGCGATTCTCAAAGATGCTGGAATTGATGGCATCAATGTGAAGGGTGGGATCCGGGCTTGGAGCCGAGAAATTGATCCCTCAGTCCCTGAGTACTAATGGTTCTAAACCAAGAGCTGGACAAGATCCCTTAGTGAGAAAGTCTCATTGAGGGATTCTTTATAAGTCCGTTACGTAGCTTTAGGCAGACAGCACTGCAACTGGGTTATGGTCGTACCATCTTAATTTACCCACACAGCCAAAACTGTAGGACAGCTCGATTGCTGTCGAGGCTTGCGGTGAAGGCTTAAGTCTCTACTACCAACGTTCTAACCAGATTGGGTATCGCTATACTTCTCTAATGGATAGAGGGATCGCTGCAATATATGCTCAAATTTCTTCAAATTCCTTAGAAATTTTTCATCTTTTTTGCTTAAGCTAGGTAGTCAGTTAGGCTTATCTGTTTGACTAGTTTGTACAGTCCCCTTTATCCATTCATTAGTGATCAATAGACCTATGCTCGACCAGATCAAAAAAATTTTTCCAGGGATGCTTGGTGGCGCTAAACAACCTTGGTGGGTTGAGGTAACCACTACTCAGCCAGATTGCACCTATTATTTTGGCCCGTTTGATAACTCTGATGAAGCAGCAAACGCCCAGCATGGGTATATTGAAGACTTAAAGAAGGAAGGTGCTGCCCATATTGAAGCGGTGATTAAGCAGTGTAAACCTGTGTCCTTGACGATCACCAAGGATTAGGAATCCTAGTTCCCTGGTAACTGCCAACTGCTGAAGCTATGGGAAGATAACTCTACCTTCTCCCTAAAAACCAAACTAAAATGGTGCTTGCTGCGTAGGGTAGGTTGAAGTTGAATTAGCGGCTTTTCTGCTCAGTGGCCGTGGGTGATCGCTTGTGTGATTTACGGTTAGCAGCAGTTTAGCAGAGGTAGAATTGGTAAACTTCAATCTCTGGCCAGGGAACGTTAGGATTAAAACTTCATGGCAGTAGCTGAAAATTTAGTCCAGGATTGGCGATCGCGCTTGCAAGCAGATTTGCCTGCACAACGTCCGGAAACTCACGAAAGTGTGGTCAAGTGGCTGTTGGGTGCTAATCTGTCACGGTATGATGAGATGCCGCCAGAGCAGTTGAGGATTGCTTGTCAGGCTATGGACTATCGGTATCGTATTCTCTCTCAACGGTATTTGGGAGTGAGTCCAGACCGAGCCTATCGCAGTCTGATTCAGCGTTTAGGTAGTTTGTTTTTAATCCGCAACAAGGTGCGCACCTGGATTGCTACGTCTCGCGATCGTCAGCGAACGGTACTGGATGTGTTGCAGGAGGTTATTCAAGAACTGCTCCAGAATGACCGCTACATGCAAGAACAACTGGACTGGATTGCTCAATGTACTAATGATCGCCGTCTCCGCGATGCCCTACTGCTAGCTTCTTTAGAAGAGTATTGTCTGCGACCGATTCGTAACCAACCGTTGCTCATCTATCGCTTTGTCAACTATTTGCGGCGGAGTCAGCGTGGGGGCATGACACAAGTCCCTGCTAATGATCTGATTCGTCTTGTCTCTGATGAAATTATGACTGACGAGGGTGAGAGTGCTCTGAGCTTGCTAGATACCCAGGCTATCGCCCAATATCAGGATGAGCAAGCCTGGGAAGAGCAACAATTGCTACGTATGGCTGTGCAACGTGAGTTTGAAGCCTATCTAGCACAGGAAGTGGATCCCAAAGCAGCCGAATGGTTACGACTCTACTTACAGGGTCACACCCAAGAGGCGATCGCCAAGTTGCTAGATATGCCCATTAGGCAAGTCTATCGCCTGCGTGAGAAGATTGGTTACCATGCAGTAAAGGTGTTTGCGTTGAAAGCCCAACCTGAACTAGTGGCAAATTGGCTAGAGATTTCACTAAAGGAACATAATTTAGGATTAACTCCTAGTCAGTGGCAAGACTATGTTGCTAAGCTAACACTGCAGCAGCAGAGGCTCTTAAACCATTTTCGGGCAGGTAAGACAGTGGAAGCAATTGCTAAGGAGTTTAACCTTAAAACCAATCAAGTTATTAGCGAATGGGGAAAGCTATACTTGGCAGCCCAAGAGATTCGTGCTGGTGGTGACTAGGTAATTGGTATCGGTGGCACTAGACTTGGCAATGACAGAGCTAGAGATTGTTGGTGAAATCTGATTGTGAAGACAAGCCTGCTCAATAACGATTCACGATACTCTAGTAGAGTACTCTATGAATGGAACTGAGATTACAGTATGGTACGGCTGTCTGGCCTCAAACTAGCGTTACGGCACATGGTTGTCCTAGTATTGGCTGGTATGTTCTGGCTAGTGAGCTGGGTTAACATGCCGTGGGCATTGGCACTCATTCAGGTGGAGTTGACAGACATCTCTTACCACGAGTGTCCGCCTGAGTTAGCGACGGGTAATGTGACTAGTGGCGGCAATGCTCTACCTGCTAACTGCTTTATTGTGACGGGAAAGGCAAAAAACACTTCCAACAAGCCGCTGGTCAATGCTGATGTCTATGGACGCATTTATGATGCCAATGGTGACCCAGTGATGCAAAACCGAACCCGATTGGGATCGATCGCTGAAATTCCCCCTGGTGTTAGTGACTTTGAGCTACGGATCAGTGTCCCTGCTAACCAGCCAACTCCTTTACAGTTAAAGCAGTTCAAGGCTACTGGTTTCACAGGCACTGTTCGTCGGTAGCTAACTTAATTACATGGCGGAATGACTCTGGTTATCCTGCTCCAGTTCAGCCTGAAGAGCAGCTAGCTCCTCAGGTGTCATTTCCTCTAGGCGCTTTTGCAACACAGCCGTCTCATAATCTCGCAATTGCTGATTGTAGGTCATGGTCTTTGTAAGGGCGCGATATAAGTAGGTAACTAGCCAGCCCAAAAGACCGAGGATAAGGACTACTTGGCTCCAGATCCCAGCATCTAGGGCGTTTAGCCCAAACCAGCGCATAACCCCATAGACAGCACCGCTACCCACGAAGATAGCAATACCAATGCCAATGATATCAATACGTCGCATGGGCATTAGGCAATTTGGCGAGGTTTCGGGCGACTATTTAAGAAGGGAGCTAGGAGCAGTAGTCCAGGGAAAAAGAAAAATACCAAAAAATACATAAATCCTCTCTCAAAGGAGCTAGCAACGTACCACCGAGCTTGCAGATACATAAACACGATGAACGGAACTACAAATAAGTAGGCTCCCCCTAGGGCTGCATACAATGCCAAAACGACCATAGGAATTACTTGAACGCACTGAATGAAGTTAACTGCAATTGCGCAGGCACGATCGCTAGTGATCTGTTGCCCCGAAGAGCTAGTCTGAACCTACTTTACCACTAAGCAACCCAGCGATAATGATGTCAATTGCTAATGCTAGAGATTACTGGATCTAAGGGTTCTAGAAGAATCTAGGGATGCTAAACGTGGCAATTACAGGTACAACTATAAACTGTGGTGAGCTTCACTGGGCATAGCATTCGTTGCTGCTCGCACTTCTAGTTTGCGGGGAGGGGCGCGGTCAACTGTCCCCTTACTGCCATTGATCCCCAGGGCTTCCATGTTAAGCCGATAGCCAACGTTCCGAACGGTCTGAATTAAGCTAGGCTGTCGGGGATCTAATTCAATTTTTTTCCGCAGTGAAAGCACATGGGTATCAACTGTACGCAAGTTGTCGATCGCATCAGGCCAAGCTCGTCGCAACAAGTCACTACGTCCTAGAGGTGTGCCAGCAGCTTGAGCAAGCACGTATAGCAGACTAAATTCTTGGGGTGTCAGGTCAATCAACTCATCCTTAAAGCGAACTCGACGCTGTACTAAGTCAATTTTTAGTTCGCCATAATCTAAGGATGCGGGTGCAATCATAGCCAAGCTTCTGCGAGTCAACGCTTCGACTCGGGCTAAGAACTCTTGCATTCCGAAAGGTTTTGTCAAATAGTCATCAGCTCCT
>JANWZG010000305.1 GCA_025054735.1 Cyanobacteriota bacterium
CCCTCTGAGAATATAAGCATGACGGGTCACAGCATGATGGTAAATCCTTCATGGCTACGCCGCCATGGCTCAGTGACTGGCTGTAGTACGATTAGGGCTGCGATCGCAGGTAGTCCCGAAATGCCATCACCGCTTCAAACTGCTCTTCTGGTTTAACATGGCTGGCTAGCACCTGAATATCACAGTCCGGTAACAATTCACTTGCGGCAAGCTGCTCGTAGCCATTCCCACGCAAGTGGTATATCCGAAACTGTCCTGCTTCCCATACCCAAACTTCCGTAACCCCCAAGCCTCGATAGATCTCTAACTTATCCACTAGACCCTTGGATAAAACGATTTCGATCGCCAGATCGGGAAACTCTTTCTTTTGTCCCAAGCAGTAGCATTCATCCGGCTCTAGCCCGCGTTGTGTAGCCATTTTCCGAAACGTTGCTGAACCAATCCCGTGGAACCGAGTTCGAGTTTCCTGGAAGTAGGCTTCCATTAGCATTCCAATCGTCGTTTTCAACTCTTCGTGCAGTGGGGATGTGGTCATGATTTCCAGACTTCCCTCCAGGTAACTTAGCCGCAATGCCGGGAAATCATCCCCTAGAGTTGCTAGTAGCAATTCATACTGCTGCCAAGTGACCCCTTCTAGCAAGAGGCGCTGTTCTGGTGGGGCTTGGGCGATCGTAGAGGCCGTCATAAGGGAAGTCATGGCACTATTAAAATGGCACTATTAAGTAGTTTCCCTAATCTTAGCGCACTAAGCACTTGTCGAAAGTGACTGACCCAATGATGAACGTTCCTGTGATGCTAGCTTCCTAGGTTCAAGCTGACTAGCGTCCTCTAGCCAGAGATGTCGTTAAGCAGCGAAGTGCCCTCCGCAACCAGATTGCTCTGTGACTGCTCAAGCTGCCACAGTCCTGGTAGGAGTCAGTGGCCATTAACCTAAGCCGTAGGTTGTGGTCATCCTGCGAATCGATCGCTAGATTCTGATCAGAAACTCTAAAAAAACTTGTCAAAATGACCAGCTTCTCGCTAGGATAGGTAACGCTGAAGTATTCCTCAGTAGCTCAGTGGTAGAGCGGTCGGCTGTTAACCGATTGGTCGCTGGTTCGAATCCGGCCTGGGGAGTTGAGTTTTAACACTGGCAAGGTGATAGCCTAAAGGGGCAGCACTTTTTGTATCTATGACAACAGTTCCACTTCAGGTTGATGACGACGATCACCCATCGCGTCAGAATGATTGGCGGCTGTTTCTGCGCCTTGTGCCCTATGGTCTGCGACATCGACAACTGTTGATTGTCTCAATGGTGTTGTTGATTCCCCTGTCTATTGCAGCATCGATTCAACCCTTGTTGGTGGGGCAAGCGATTTCCTTCATTCGCCAAGAGCCAACCTTGCCGCTGTTACAGGGGCGATCGCTGCAATCAGGCTTGAATCTGCTGGCAGGGTTGATGTTGTTGACGATCGCAGCACTGTTGATTCTGCAAGCAGTGCAGGGGTATCTTGTGCAAAAACTGGGGCAACAGATCACGGCTGATATTCGCAACGATCTGTTCGACCATGTAACGGCCTTGTCGGCTAAATTTTTCGATCGCACTCCAGTGGGCAAGCTCATTACCCGCATCACCAGTGATGTGGAAGCCTTGGGGGATGTATTCGCTACAGGGGCGATCGGGATTCTCAGCGATTTGTTTTCCATTGTGGTGACAACGATTATCATGATCTCGCTGCAATGGCAACTGGCGCTGCTGTTGCTAGCTATTCTGCTGCCGGTGACTGCGGTCATCATCTACTTTCAGCGAGAATATCGCGCTGCCAACTATAAGGCTAGGGATGAACTGTCTGCCCTTAACTCCACCCTGCAAGAAAATATCATTGGCATTGGCATCGTGCAGTTATTTCGCCGCGAACAGTTAAATGCCCAGTTGTTCAACACCATTAACCGCCGCTATGTCAAAGCTGTAGACAAGACCATTTTTTACGACTCGGCAATTTCTGCAACGCTGGAATGGATTGCGCTGATTGCGATCGCCGCTGTGTTGTGGTTAGGTGGCTGGCAGGTTATGCAAGGTAGGCTTAACTACGGCATTCTTTCTACCTTTATTCTCTATGCTCCGCGCCTGTTTGATCCCCTGCGGCAATTTGCCGAAAAATTCACCACTATTCAGGGGGGGTTTACGGCTGTAGAGCGCATCAATAACCTGCTGAATGAGCCGATCGATGTTCGGGATATAGATCCTGCCGATCGGCCTCTGCCCATCCACACCCAACCTACAGGCGAGATCCGCTTTAACCATGTTTCCTTCGGCTATAAGCCAGATGAATACGTACTGCACGACTTAAATTTCACCATTCATCCCGGCGAAAAAGTTGCCCTTGTGGGGCCTACGGGTGCAGGCAAAAGCTCGATCATTCGCCTGCTCTGTCGGCTCTATGATGTCAACGAAGGGAGCATTTTAGTGGATGGCGTGGATATTCGCACTATTCCCCAAGCTGAGTTACGTCGCCATATCGGTGTGATCTTGCAGGACAGCTTTCTGTTTGCAGGGGATGTCAAAAGCAACATTGCCCTGGGCGAGACCTACGACTTTGCGGATATTCAAGCAGCGGCAGAAAGTACAAACGTTGCTAGGTTTATTGAACAGTTGCCCCACGGCTACGACACCGTGTTGCGGGAGCGGGGCACGAACCTATCGGGCGGACAAAAGCAACTGCTGGCCTTTGCCCGGGTTGCTATTCGGAATCCCAGGATTTTGGTGTTGGATGAGGCGACAGCTAGCCTAGATGTAGCTACAGAGGCACTGATTCAAGAAGCTCTTGATCGGCTGTTGGAAAATCGCACAGCAATCATCATTGCCCATCGGTTGTCTACCATTCGCCATGTTGATCGCATCTTTGTGTTAAAGCGAGGGCGCTTGGTGGAGTCAGGTAGCCATGATGACTTACTGGCACAGGATGGTCTTTACGCCAGTTTGTATAAGCTTCAAGATAGTGAAGGAATAGTTCATCCGTAGTGTCTGCCATTCATTGGTGATCGCCACAAGGGGGCAATCATCTGTCTTTGGACTGAGTTGATGATGCCGCCAGTGGCTGGGATGCTGATGGGTACATGGAACTTGCGGGGAAAAACTACTCTCTGGCTGTGCGCTATCTGATAGAGCTAATACGAGGATATCACCATTTATGACTCAATCTAGCAGGCGTTCCCAGACTGTTCGCCTTCGCGTGTTCACGAGTGGATCACCAGCGCCATTGCTCCAAGGATTAGATGTTTGGTACACCCTAGGACTGATTGAGGCTGTCGATATCACAGGTGTTACGATCGCCAATCCATCAACCGGCCCCTTGCAACGGGCCATCCGCTTAGAAATTTCTACTACTCAGCCCACCCCCAATCTCTGGCAAGGTCTACACACATGGGCAGACTTAGGATTGCTTACGGATATCAAGCTGGTAGTTGATTTAACAACCAGTGCCACCCATGAGCACTTGCTTCAGGGTTTAGACACCCTCCTCACATTGGGATTGCTGTCTACTAGTCAAGTGCAAGACCTGTGCCAGAGCCACTTGACCTGTGTGCTACCTCTACCCAGAATGGCCTCAGCAGCAAGTTCGCCGACACCTGCGCAGCTAGGCGATCTACAGAAAGCGGCCAGCACACCCACCCGATCCACACCCGTCGCTGCGACCCCTACCCATCAACCAGCAAAGCTGCCGTCAGCAAAGCTACTGTCAGCAAAACCACCGCGATCGCCCAACCCCTTTGCTATGGCGTTGTCGTCCCTGATGGCAGAACTGAGCGTCCGCTGGTTGCTATTTTTGGGCGTGTTTCTGGTGATTTCATCCTCTGGCGTGTTAGCTGCTAGTCAGTGGCAGCGCTTTCCTATAGCTGGACAATACTTGACATTGCTAGCCTATACCCTCGTGTTTTGGGCAGCTAGCCTGTGGGCAAGCGGACAATCGGGTCTAACTCTCACTGCCCAGACCTTACGGCTGGTAACGTTGCTGCTGGTACCCATCAATGTTTGGGCCATGGATACTCTTCATCTGTGGCGCTCAGTGCCCTTGCTGGGAATTGGTGTTGTGGCCACGATCGTCCTAGGGGGCGTTACCTGGCATCTGTTCCAGTTTCAGCCCGCACCCCGGAGGTTGCCCTTGGTGAATTTTTTGCTGTTGAGTGGGTTGCATTGGGGCTGGAAAATTACTGGCTGGCCTGGACTGGCCATCTACGGAGGCACGATCGCAACTGCTCTATTGACTGCCTACCAAACACGATCGCGCTCACAAGCTACAGAGCCGCAGGCTAGAATGCACCTTCCAGCCGTCCGGGCCACGGTGATGATTGCATCCCTGCTGATCCTCTTGGGCAGAGCCATCACCCTAGCTGAAGTTCCCATTACCAGTTTAGGACTGGCCTTAGGCATTTGTGGCTTCCTAATGGCTTGGCTGGACTGGCAATATCGCCCAGAACGGTTGCGCTTGCTGGGGGCAGATTGGGAGGTGATTGGTCTAGGCGGTTTGGGACTCGGTTGGTTGTTGGCTGTAGTGGATGGTCGCCATGGGCAAGTGCTGGCAATTTTGGTCTTGGCTGGGTGGGGATTTTGGCAGCGCTTGCTGCGATCGTGGCAACGGCGCGACCTACTGGCTCTAGCAGGCATTGGACTCAATGGCCTCACCGCAGGCTGGTTACTCATCCCCAACAGTATTCAGGATGCGATCGTCAATACCTGTGCCCGATGGGCTGGCCTGTCTGGAAATCCTGCCCCACTCCTTAGTGTTGGTCTCTTGCCCTACTTGGCTGTAATGCTAGCGGTCACGGGCTGGCTTCATCGCCAAGACAAGCTGCGTTTGGCACGATTTGGCGACTGGCTAACCCTAGGGCTAGGCAGCATTCTCACCCTTGCTAGCACAGCTAGCCCAGCCCTGCAAACCCTCAACCTCGCTGGTTCCACTGTGCTCTTGCTGTGG
>JANWZG010000306.1 GCA_025054735.1 Cyanobacteriota bacterium
AATCGATAGAACATGCAAACTTGGCAACAACTGACAGACCTAATAATCTGTTCCTACATTTATCTGTTCCTACATTTGATGACAGTCGTCAGCCTTGCCGATAGCAACAACACAGACAAAACTAGCGGCCAGAATTTAGTGGAAATTGCGTATACGTTAGCCTATTATTACAGCGTGCGATCGCCAACACAGATATTTAGTGCTTAAATCTTTGTAATGAATTGAGGGCCTCTATGCCCCGCCAGTGGCGAAACCTATTCACTGTTTTGATCCCCGCCATCCCCTGCTGGAGCTTTGTTAATGACCGCAAAGAATTTCATCGTTACAGTCCTTCTCATTTTTGTCCCAATTTCAATTACAGCCCATTTCCTAGAGTGGTCACCTATCGTTGTGTTTTTGACAGCCTGTGCTGCGATTGTGCCTCTTGCAGGTTGGATGGGCACTGCCACTGAAGAAATTGCTGTTGTCTTAGGGCCATCTTGGGGCGGACTATTGAATGCTACCTTTGGGAATGCAACCGAATTGATCATTGCCCTAGTTGCCCTGAATGCTGGCTTAACCGAAGTCGTCAAAGCCAGTTTAACTGGATCCATTATTGGTAACCTACTGCTGGTAATGGGGCTATCGATGCTGTTGGGGGGTCTGCGATATAAAGAGCAAGAGTTTCAGCCGATCGTAGCGCGGGTCAATGCCTCGTCTATGAATCTAGCCGTAATCGCTATCCTACTACCTACCGCAGTCAACGCCACGTCTACTGGTGTAGCCGCCAACAATATCCGCAACCTATCGCTAGCCACTGCGATCGTACTGATTATCGTCTATGCCCTAACCTTACTCTTTTCCATGAAGACCCATGCCTACCTTTGTGATGTCGGTGAAGTAGACCTAGGGGAGAACCGTCATCCCAATCAAAAGCCTAACTTATGGTTGTGGGTAGCGGCGTTGTTAGTGACAACTGTGCTGGTGGCCATTGAATCTGAGTTCCTGGTTGATTCCCTTGAAGTTGCAACCACTAGCTTGGGTCTCACACCTTTGTTCACTGGGGTGATCCTGCTGCCTATTATCGGTAATGCGGCTGAACACGCCACCGCTGTTACTGTTGCCATGAAAAACAAAATGGATCTGTCGGTTTCAGTTGCTGTTGGCTCTAGCTTACAAATTGCCCTGTTTGTGGCACCCGTTTTAGTAGTAGCTGGTTGGATTATGGGCAAGCCTATGGACCTAAACTTCAACCCCTTCGAGCTAGTTGCTGTTGCTGTTGCTGTGCTAATTGCTAACTCTATTAGTTTCGATGGTCGCTCTAATTGGCTAGAAGGAACCTTGTTGCTAGCTGCCTATGTTGTGTTAGGTTTTGCTTTCTTTTTCCATCCTGCCTAATGCATGACTCTTAAGCTAATCAACATTGGATTTGGCAACATTGTGGCTGCAAATCGTGTTATTGCGATCGTCAGCCCAGATTCTGCCCCAATTAAACGCATTGTTGCTGATGCCAAAGAGCGAGGCCAAGTAGTAGATGCCACCTATGGTCGTCGTACTCGTGCTGTGATTATTGCCGACTCTGGGCATGTTATCTTGTCTGCCATGCTGCCAGAGACAATCGCCAGCCGCTGTCTGTAGATAGTTACAAGGCAGTTAGAGCAATAGTTTAGGTGAGGTTAGCCAAATTAACTGGCCATTACCAGAGAGCTGACGGATCGGTTTTTGAGTTAGGTCTGGCAAGAGAATACCAACAATCCCTGCCTTTTTGAGGACGATCGCTCCCTTAGTCTGTCCCCATACTAAGCGCTCTGCCCAATAGCCTAAATCTGGTTGATGCCCTACAAAGGCAATGCGTTGAGGACTATCTGCATCAGGCGTTTGGGTGGTTTCTAGCCACGCTGCTAGCCACGCTAACCCTTGGTCAAAAGCGCCATCTGGTGATAGCCAATCTACCTGCTCTACCCGGTCACATAATCCTTGGCGACGCAAAATATCTGCTGTTTGCTGTGCTCGCACTAAAGGACTAGTTAATAGATAATCGAATCGACCTAATAGCTCAACTAACCGTTGGGCAACCTGTTGAGTGCGTTTGATACCTGTAGTCGTGAGGGGACGATCGGCATCGTTAGCATAGGTTCCGCGTTCAGCAGCAATTCCATGGCGAATCAGGTATAGCTCAATCATGCCCATACTAGCCACTGCTTCCCAGACTAGCTGCGTTCTGAGGCTTCTAGCTGACTCAGCTTTTCGCTCAAGCTTAAAATCACCGCCCTAAGCTTAGCTACTGTTTCATGGGATATTGCTGATGAATTCGTTGTCACATGCTCAACTAGCTCATCTACCTTGCGTTGCAACTGATCCACAAAGCCTAGAACATCACGTTCCATCGAATTCTGTTGTTGACGAAACTTGAGAGCAGCTCCTCGTAAAACTTGCAACGTTGCTTCTTCACCGTAGGTTCCTGGCATAAAGCGAAACCGCAGGAGTATACGAGCATTCTGATAAATGCGCTCAATTTCTACCTGTTGGGCTGTATGAATTGGCTCTGGAGGCAGTCCACTCAATTTTTTGAGTTCAGTTATGATCGCTTGCATTTGGGCAGGTAATAGCTCCTCTAAAGTTGCTTGCAGCACACCATTCTGACTCCAGAGAATGCGCCCTGAAGTCGGTTGCTGCTCAAAAAACAAACGCCCAATGCCCTCCGCTAAAACTCGTGCCAATAATTCAGGCAACAAATCAGTAGGCGGTAACTTTGATAGGTTTGCGATCGGGGTAGCTATATACTTAGGCCTTAACTCCAACACTGGAGGTAACACAATGTGCGGTGGCGGCGCTGGCGGTAGATCAGGCATTACAAGTTCTGACGATGATGACCTTACCTCTGTAGTAGCTGACAAAGGAGGCTGCACCGTCGGTGCTGACACTGACTGGTCTAATTGACGGTTTGCGGTATCAGTATGAGCAGGCAACTCATCTGTAGGCAACTCATCCTGAATATCAGTAATCAGCGTTGCTTGATCATCTTGATAGAAGGAGGCACGCTTTGGTTGAGCAGAATATGCTGTTGCAGCAACAGGCTGCACAGACTCAGCACTCGACTTGGTAGAACTAGGGGAACTGGGCGACTCGTGGGACTGAGCTGTATAGGGCTGGGAATGGAAAGCTTCACTACCTGCTTGTTGCTTAGGGTTTGTCTGAGCGTGTAACTCTGGCTCAATTACTTTGCGTGCTGGGCGAGTAGGCTTAACCCTCGGAGGCTTTTGATTACCTCGCTGTCCTACATAGTTGAGATAGGCCGACAACATGTTCTGATGAACATCATTGGGCAAACGATGGGCAACAAGCGAGTAGTTAACGTAGGCCAAAATGCGACGAACGTACTCCAAGGCAATATCATCATCAGGACTCACCATCCCCAAGTGGAGATTGGTTTTTTCAATAGACAGAGGCAGAACTTGGTGATACAGGCACGCTTCAAAGGGAAGCAGCGTATCAATGAGCTGAAACATTTGCTCAGAGTCAATCCTGGATTCCCAGTTATCACTCTCGCCAGAGCCATAGGGCCACTGAGACCGTGAAGAGTTCCTAAAGTTAGAGCGATCGCTTGGTAGAACAGACACTGCAAACCAGCCTGTAGATAGTTACAAAATATCTACTATCCTAAGACTGACAGGACAGGAAATCTACGAAAAAACAGGGAAGAATCCTAAAAATAGCGCAAAAAAATGTTCAATATTTGTGAAGTTTTGATGAAGTTACAAAACTGTACGTACTTGTAAGACTCCTTAATGTTACGGACAGAGTCCCAAAAAAATTCTTGAGTTGAACTTGTTTCGTAGGTTACTGTTGTAATGGGCATGGTTATTGTCCACTGTTTACTCCAGCAGAAGGCTTAACATCGTGAACCATCACTCCTTTTCCTACGATGCGCGATCGATTGCTCCCTGTGTTGTTGACCAAGGGATTGTTGTTAATCGTCAAGATATGCAGCGTCTGCTCACAGATCTTAGTCACGTTCGCTACGCTTACTGGTGTGACGGGCAGCTTGCTAGTGAAGACGAAGGATGCGTCCTAGAAGTATTTGCTGATCCTCAACGGTCAACGCTGATTGCTAACCACAGTCTGTATATTAATCTGTGTAGTTTTGATTATTTGCAGTTAGGTTACTCGACTGACCACCAACCCTGTTTTGAGCTGATTCAAGAATCTCGGCGATTGCAACTTATTCCCCTCTGTAACCCACTGCGAGATCAAGCAACCCGTGACTTGAATGCCGCAACCCTGGAAGCTGTTGTTGCTGAAGTGCTCTCAGAGGGGTGGGATGTGCAGCTTGATGACGACGATGACTGTTCTAACTCTGCCTTTTGAATTCTGTAATTATCCTGAAATTCCCTTGACGAGGATTATTCCACTGTTGAGCAGTTGGTAGCCTGAAGGTGAGATACTGAATAGCCCAAAGGAATTAACAGGGACTATGCAAACCTTAAACAAAGTTGAACAAGCACTACCAGAGACCCAGGGCGATCGTCCCCTCGTAATTGCTGGACGCACATTTCGCTCCCGGCTGATGACGGGTACTGGTAAATATCGGAACCATGATGAAATGCGCCAGAGCATCATCGCTAGCCACTGTGAAATCGTTACTGTAGCAGTGCGCCGAGTCCAAACAAACGCCCTAGGACATGAAGGTCTAGCAGAAGCTCTAGACTGGTCAAGCCTCTGGATGTTGCCTAACACGGCTGGTTGCCAGACAGCAGAGGATGCAGTGCGGGTGGCACGCCTAGGGCGGGAAATGGCGAAACTCCTAGGACAGGAAGACAATAACTTTGTCAAGCTAGAAGTTATTCCGGATGCTAAGTATTTGCTGCCAGACCCAATCGGGACATTAGCAGCAGCAGAGCAGTTAGTAAAAGAGGGGTTTGCAGTGTTGCCCTATATCAATGCGGATCCCTTACTGGCCAAACGGT
>JANWZG010000307.1 GCA_025054735.1 Cyanobacteriota bacterium
GATGCCCTTCAGCAATACCAACGGGCAGAACAAGAAGCCCAACGGGCAGAACAAGAGGCCCAACGGGCAGAACAAGAAGCCCAACGGGCAGAACAAGAGGCCCAACGGGCAGAACAAGAAGCCCAACGGGCAGAGCAAGAAGCCCAACGGGCAGAACGCTTGGCAGCTTATCTCCGCGCCCAGGGCATTAATCCCGATGAGCTGTAGAGCAATTTTAGGCTCAACAAACTTAAACTTGTAGCAATCTAGCGAATGTTAAGCGACAGACAAGCTCCCGACTCAACATGCGCAACCCTCTAGTTCGCTATCCTCACCAAATAGGGTGATGGGATTCTCTCTGCCTTCTCAATTGCTACCAGCGCTTGATAGACCAACGCGACAACTTCTGCCCTTGTTGCTGGCTTGTTAGGCTGCAATTGCTCCAGCTTAGGATGGTTGACAACAGAGAACTCTTAAGCAGCGAAGATACCCATCCCTATCGGCATTAAATTGTAGGTCTCTCTGCCATCGAACTGATGCAAGAGCATGTGTTGGTTGCGTTGTGGTACCTCAGGAAAGGGGTAGCACGCTGGAATCTTGTATGCTTACTGATAAGGCACAGGTCAGTATGCGGAGACTACAGTAATGCGAAGACATATAAAACGCTGGAAGAAAGCTCATTTGGGTTTGGTGGCAGTAGTGATGGCGATCGGTACAGTATTAAGCGTTTTAATTTCTCATCATGCGATCGAGCCAGCCATTGCTCAAGGTGAGCAACCCTGCTGGCGATCTGGTAACCTGCTGCTTTTCACACCAAAACCGGATGTTGGACACTCACGACCAGTACGTTCCGTTGCCTTCAGCCCTGATGGTAAATTTCTGGTCAGTGGCAGTGCTGATAAGACCATTAAGATCTGGGAATTGGTAAAAGTCTGGAACCAAACTGTTCGACCTTTAGTTCTGGCTCCCAACCCTGAAGAAATCACTTCAGTAGCCTTTAGTGCAGACAATCAGATCCTAGTAAGCGGAAGTCTCGATGGAAGTGTGCGCCTGTGGGACTGGAAAGCCCGTCGAGTGATTAGTACTGAAACGATATATCCTTCTCGGACTGGGGTGTCTGTTGCCTTTAGTCCTAATGGGCAGACGCTAGCAGCTGCTGGTTTTAACCGTAATACTATTGTTTTCTGGGACATGGCTACCCGTACCAAGCGTGAGTGGCTAGTTTCTGAGAAATTTGGTGTGGGGGCAATGGCTTTTAATCCCGATGGAGAAACGTTAGCCGTTAGCACGATGGATGGCTTTGTCAAGCTTTGGAATTGGCAGACGGGAGAAGTCAAGCAAATGGTTAGAGATGATCGATATCGAGATGATAAATTTCCAACACCCGTGAACAGTCTCAGCTTCAGTCCTGATGGTCAATTGCTTGCCTTTGTACCCCATCGACTCACTAGTAGCAGTGAACACAACCAAATTTGCTTTTGGAACCGTCAAGGGGAAAGAGTTGGCAACTGCCTACAGGGACATACGGACGACATCCCATCCATGGCTTTTTCTCCCGATGGAAAATACTTAATTAGTGGGAGTTGGGATGATTCCGTGATCGTTTGGAACGTTATAAGTCGAACGTTGGTTTATCGTTCTCCGCAAAACTCAAAGCGTATATTGTCCGTTGCCTTTAGCCCAGACGGACAATCGTTTGCTAGGGGCAGTGGAGATTACACTTGGAAAATCTTGAAGTGTAAGCAATAGGCTCAGCCGCAATTCCCAGTAGTTAGAGATCTTCTATAGTTACTGTCGTAGTGGTAGTCCCGGTACCAGACGTGCCAGTACCAGACGTACCAGTACCAGACGTACCAGTACCAGATGTGCCAGTGCCAGACGTACCAGTACCAGATGTGCCAGTGCCAGACGTACCAGTGCCAGACGTACCAGTGCCAGACGTACTAGCACTAGTAGCAGCCATAGCAGCAATTTCTGCTTTTGCTCTGGTAATTAGGGGGTCGGCTTGCTGTTGCCCGTAGGCAGTTTTCAGTTGTTGGGTATAAGCAACAGCATTCCAGCGACCATTAGCAGTTGCCTGCTTCAGGGCAGCTATTGTACTTTGGTCAGCTTCCCACGCAGTTTGATAGCTCACTTTGAGTGCCTTGGCTTCGGCAGCGGCAGTTGTATCGGCAGGAATCCGATTTAAGAAACTAATGATCTCTAGAACGGGCTTTTTACCTTCGTTGTAATCTTTCTTGGCGATGTCCAACAGGTTTTGGGCACAGTCACTCTTCAAGGTTTTAGCCCGATCTCCAAGCTTTGCGACCTCAGCCCGACCAGCATCGGTTTTTAGAGATGGTTTTGGAAGTTGGCTAAGCAGATCGATCGCCTGCCCACAGCTACCTTTATCCTTCAAAGTTTTTGCCTTGTTCAGTTCAACCTGGAACTGGCTAATCGCCCGCTGATCTGCCTTGCCATCTTGACAACTGGCTAACAGGTTTTTCGCCTGCTGAGAGGATTGCACCGTAGATGATGCTTGGGTAATGTGAGTGATGCAGCGATCGTACTGCTTCTCGGTCTTAAAGCCTTCTGCTTGCTGCAACGTTGCGGAAATGAGACGATCGTTCTGCATCTTTTGGTAAGCAACAACACTACCTGTTGTCAGCGCAAGCATTGCTAATACCCCTCCAACCAGCCAAGTAGGTTGGTTGCCCGTTGACTCTCTATGTCGGCGAGGACGTGGTGGTTGCACTACTGGCGGAGGTAATGGTAGCTGTGAGGTTGTATTACCATATGCTTTTGGTTCCTGCTCTTTCTTTAGGATTGGAGTCGCTGGCTCAACAAGGGGTTTTACAGATGGCTCAGGATCAGGTGTGTGTGGGGTAGATTTTACCTCAACTTCGGATTGAGGCGATTGGTCGAGTTGTAATTCCTGCACAACCTCGCTGTGAATTTGGGCAGCAAGCTCTGGGCGCAGGTTGTCCGATCGCTGTGTAGGAGTTGGCACAGTAGGCTGAGGTTGGGCAGGAGGGAGTCCTGTTAGTAGTTCTTGGTCAATATCTTGCACATCACTCTCAGCTAGAGCTAGCACTGCACGAAGAGATGACAGAAAGTCATCGGTGGGGCGATCTCCTGTTTGCTCAATTGTCTTCGACACTTGGTGACGATACTTCTGTCGGTTTAAAATGCGATCAGCAATCCAGTCTGCAATGTCTAGCTCCTGATGAAGGTCTTTCAAGCTAACCCAATCGTCAGGGCTGAACTGAAATGACTGAGTTTGTTGAGCCAGCTCACAAACTTTCTGTTCATACTGTTGCAAGTCTTCTCGACGGTAACTGACGATGAGGGTGGTGTCTGTAAAGCGATCGCTCAGCTTGCCTAGCTTCTTATGGCCGAATTTCTCAGCGAGTCCAGTCCGCTTCTGGTCAAGTGCCTTAAGAAACGCTTCATCTAGGGGATAGTGCAACTTCACAAACTCACAAATCTCGTCCTTAAACGCTTGGACTCGCTGGTTGCGATCCTTGAGGCTGTCTTCAAGTTGGTTCAAAACCAACTCCGGTGCCCAATTGTCTTTGACCACCTTTTCTTGCCAGAGTTTCTGGGCACGATCGATGTCCTCCTCATCCAAATCATAGATATCACGCCACGACTCGATTAGCTGCTGGGGAAATTCGGGATTTATAGTAGACATAGGGCTAGAAGAAACCTGATAGTTCATCACTTAACTCATCCTCAATAGCTTGTTGAACATCCCGATGGATTCGGGCACAAATGTCCGGACTTAGGTATGCTTGGTGGGCAGACAATGACCGCTGGGTAGCTTCAGCTTCCAGAGCTAACCCTTTGGTCAAGGTGGTTTTGACCACCTGCGTATAATTTGCTAGAACTTGCTGGTGGCTTGACATTAACTCTTGATGGATTGCCTTAACAACATGCTCAGCCACTAGATCTGGTTGTGGAATCTGTTGTAATTGGTTGCTCACCATTTCCTCATTGAGGGGATAGTGAGGACTGATCACAGCAAAGACCTGTTGCCGATAGGCATTAAGATTAGCTTCTCGTTCTTGGTGGATGCGGGCTTCGATGGCGGTCATGTCTTGGGGGCAAAGGGGACGATCGTGCCGGAGTTGAGAGAGCCGATCGGCAGTAGGAATATCCTGCTGACCAAGATAGTGACGATAGTCTTGGTCATAGCGCTGGCAACCTTGGCGATAGTTTTCCAGCACCGTTTGATACAACTCAACAATTCGCTCATCTCGTAACCGCGATTCTGGGTGTTGCTGGCGAAACTCCACCAGCAGTGGCTCCAACCCAGTTGCTTGCCCCCTTGCCTGCAATATCGCTACCAGCACCGCCCTACACTCAGCCTTTGCAGCTTTGTAAGTAGCGATTGCTTGATCCAGCACGAATTTGGCAGTGTTCTCACTCAAATCAAAGCTTGGCTTTCGCGCCTGCTCTAACCACCGAACCCGCTGATTGAATGACATTCGATCGTTGGCATACAACTCATCAGCAATCATTTGCCGATAGCGTGCTACTCTGCCAGCGTAGTCTGCATAGACTTGCTCCCCAAGCTGGTGGATAACCTCTGACGGCAACGGCTCTATACCCTCTGGCTGTACCTGCGACGCTGCTATCTGAAAATCAGCTTGGGAAATCGGGTAGGACTCTCGCAGCTTTTGCTGCATCCCCGACTTATAGTGTTCTAGCGTTTGTCTGTGGTCATCCTGTAGTACAGCTACTAACGAAGTGATGACAGTCGATCGTAGCCCAATCTCTTCACCCCGTCTCATCAGTGCTTGCTCGACCTTGGCTGGCAAAGGCAACAAGTGCTGAGCAATCCTTGGCTTAGCCTCTGCCTGAAACTGTCGGAATTTTGCGTTGTGGGCGGCAATTACTTCCTTTTCAAGACTGGTAACATAGGGCTTGCCATCGCTCAAACCATGGGTTGCTAGTAGCTCCTGGCGGTTCACTGCTAATGCCT